>JACDOL010000088.1 GCA_017656165.1 Desulfotomaculum sp. | reverse complement strand
AGGAGGTTAGCGGGTGGAAAAGATAATTAATTCTTTTTTACATTACCTCTCCGTGGAAAAAGGATTATCTAATAATACATTAACATCGTACAAGCTGGATCTGCTTCAGTACATTAAATATCTGCGCCAACAAAGTATAAATAAACTGGAAAATACCTCAAAAAGTAATATTATTGGTTACTTGATGAAACTTCAGAAGACAGGACGGGCACCGGCTACCATTTCTCGTCGACTGGCTGCATTGAAAGCACTGTACCGATTCATGCTCAGTGAGGGATTGATCAGTGAAGATCCCACAGTTAGTCTAGAATCTCCCCGTTTAAGCCAGCGACTGCCCCATGTATTGACGTTCCAGGAAGTAGAACTATTGTTAAACCAGCCTCAACCGGACAGCCCGGCGGGACAGAGGGATAAAGCAATGCTGGAACTTCTTTATGCCACCGGGATAAGGGTGTCTGAATTGGTTTCGCTAAACCTGATGGATGTCAACTTAGATATGGGATTTATACGCTGTACAGGTAAAGGGTCAAAGGAAAGGATTGTTCCCCTGGGTTCAGTGGCGGCTAAACATGTTGAAGAATATCTGAGCAGCGGTAGAGTAAAACTAATTAAAAATAATAAAAAAGAAAAAGCACTATTTGTTAACCAGCATGGAAGGAGATTAACCCGCCAAGGTTTTTGGAAGATTATAAAAAAATATGCTCGCAAAGGTGGAATTGGTAAAACCATAACACCACACACTTTAAGACATTCCTTTGCTACACATCTTTTAGAAAACGGAGCCGATTTGCGTTCTGTTCAGGAAATGCTCGGTCATTCTGATATATCAACTACACAAATTTATACCCATCTAACCAGGAGCAAATTAAAAGAAATATACTCCCAAACCCATCCAAGAGCCTAAATTAAAATAAGTACATTTACATAAGAGGTGATATATATGGCTAAGCAGGATATTAACCGTATTATACTGATTGTACTGGACAGCGTTGGAATTGGTGAGCTTCCTGATGCGGGCGAATACGGGGACAGCGGCAGCAATACCCTGGTAAATACAGCTAAGGCAGTGGGTGGGCTTAACCTGCCTAATTTAGCTAAACTGGGCTTGGGTAATATTGCTCAAATAGACGGGGTACCGCCAAACCCTAATCCTGCTGGTTCTTACGGCAAAATGGCAGAGCAGTCAAAAGGGAAAGATACAACCACCGGGCACTGGGAATTAACTGGTATTATTTTGGACAGGCCATTTCCTGTCTTTCCAAACGGTTTTCCAGATGACTTTATTGAACAATATGAAAAACGTATAGGGAGAAAAGTACTTGGAAACAAGCCGGCTTCAGGTACTAAAATTATTGAAGAACTGGGTAAGCAGCATATGGAAACTGGAAGTCCTATAGTTTATACTTCTGCTGACAGCGTGTTTCAAATTGCCGCACATGAAGATATAATTCCCCTGGAGGAACTGTACCGTTACTGTGAAATAGCTAGGGAAATGTTAACCGGTGATTTGGCCGTGGGAAGAGTAATTGCCCGTCCTTTTACTGGCCAGCCCGGCAGTTTCAAACGAACAGCCAACCGTCACGACTATTCGCTAGCGCCGGTAAAAACAACCGTGCTTGATATTCTTGCTCAGAATGAGTATGATGTGCTGGCAGTTGGTAAAATTGTGGACATATTTTCAGGTAGGGGAATTACTGGATATGTTCGTACCAAAAATAATATGGATGGGGTAGATAAAACCCTAAAATATATCAGCGAAAACAATTGTGGATTGATTTTTACCAACCTGGTTGAATATGACCAGGCTTATGGTCACCGTAACGACCCGCAGGGTTATGCCAAGGCACTGGAAGAATTTGATGCCCGCCTGCCCGAGATAATAAAGACTATGAAAAAAGATGACGTTCTTATTATTACTGCAGACCATGGTTGTGACCCAACCACCCCCAGCACCGATCATTCCCGCGAATATGTACCACTTCTAGTTTACGGTGTGCCAGTAAAAAACGGAGTTAACTTGGGGATTCGCAGGACTTTTGCAGATGTTGGAAATACCATAGCTGATATTTTTTCAATACCTTTTAATGTTGGAACAAGCTTTGCTGAAGAAATATTAAAATTATAACCTGATACTTACAGCCGATAAAATGAATACCAGAATGTACTAAACATTAAGTCAGTCCCCCTGTAACATAATATTGTCAATAGAAATGCATATTTCCAAGGGGGTAAATAAAATGCTGAAAAAAGCACCTATAGTCTTACTGGTATTGACGCTGCTGATAGGAATAGTGGTTACTGCTGCCTGGGCCGATACAGAGAAGGATAGCGGGGACAAGAAACCACTATTGGAAACCACTGCCAAGTCAGCTGTTTTAATGGATTATCATTCTGGACAGGTAATGTTCAGTAAGAATCCTGACCAAAGGCTTCCCATGGCCAGCGTAACAAAGATTATGACTATGTTACTGGCTTGTGAAGCTGAGGCAAAGGGTCAGATTAAATTGACTGATATAGTTACTGCCAGTGAGCATGCCGCCGGTATGGGGGGTTCCCAAATATACCTGGAACTCGGAGAGGAAATGAACTTTGAAGAGATGATGATTTCTATTGCCACAGGTTCAGCCAATGATGCCAGCGTTGCGGTGGCAGAACACATTGGCGGCAGTGAAGAAGCATTTGTTCAAATGATGAATGAAAAAGCAAAAGCTCTGGGGCTTAAAAATACTCATTTTGCTAATCCTACCGGTTTACCCGCCGAAAATCACTATACCAGTGCAGCAGATATGGCAGCAATTTTGAGGGAAGCTCTTAAATACCCGCTTTTTAGAAAGGTATCTAGTATATATGAATATGACCTTAGGGATGGGGAATTTAAACTGTGGAATACCAACAAGCTGTTAAAGTGGTACCGTGGTTGTGATGCTGGGAAAACGGGCTGGACTAATGAAGCAAAATACTGCTTGGCCGCAACTGCAGAACGGGACAATTTAAGGTTGATTTCTGTTGTACTGGGCTGCCCACAGCCTAAAACACATTTTCAGGAAACTATAAAACTTTTCAATTATGGTTTTGCCTGCTACCAGGCTGTTATGCTGGCTAAAAAAGAACAGAAAATTAAATCTGTCCCGGTAGAAAAAGGCATGATAGACAGCATTGATGTGGTAACTGCCGACCAAGTGTCAGTGGTAGTTCCCCGGGGGAAAGATAAAGGGATTAAAGGACAAATAAAAATGACCTCTAGACTGGTGGCACCAGTTAAAAAAGGCCAGGTGGTGGGACATTATATTGCCGTTAAGAACGGTAAAGAATTAGCAAAGGCGGACCTGGTAGCTGCTGCTGATGTTCCCAAGGCATCACCTCTTCAGCTTATGGGCAAGGTTATGTATAAGTTTTTTGGCATGAATAAATAAATTAATAAAATATTTAGGTTTTAACGGGTTCTCGCAGATAGAGAACCCGTTTGTTTAGAAAAATTAAAGCAATGCCTGTTATTTAATTTCGACAATAATTGTGGTAATATATGGCAGGAAAAAATGATTAATAATAGAAGATATTACTAAATATTTATTGGAAGATACTGGGGGATGAATTATGCAGTGGACCTTTCAAGTTGAAGGAAGTATCCTGCTGGTGCGATTGAATGGTGAACTGGATCTTGGGGTTGCCAATAAGCTCAGAACTGAACTGGATAGTGCCCTTGAAAATCATGATGCCAGGAATATAATATTTAACCTTGCTAACGTTACTTATATAGACAGTACCGGTTTGGGTTTAATGCTGGGAAGGTATAAAAAGATTTCCCGGTATGGAGGTAAAATGGCACTGGTTGCTCCCCAACCACAAGTAAAAAGAATACTGGAACTTTCAGGTTTAACCAGTATCATCAACGAATTTAAGGATGAATCAGAGGCAATGGCAAAAACTAAATAAGGAGGATTAGTATTTTGAAACTAATTAACCAGTGTAAATTACAATTTAAAAGTTTAGCTGAAAATGTGGCTTTTGCCCGGGTAACTGTTGCTGCCTTTGCCTCTCAACTGGATTATACACTTAATGAACTGGAAGAAATTAAGGTAGCTGTTTCTGAGGCAGTCACAAATGCTGTGGTACATGGTTATGAAAACGATAGCCAGCATTTTATTGAAATTACAGTTTCTTTAACTGAAAAAGGAATGGAAATAAAAGTAGAAGACAGGGGAAAGGGTATTGAAGATGTGGACCGGGCATTAGAACCTGCTTATTCCACTGACCCGGAACGAATGGGGCTTGGTTTTGTTTTTATGAAATCATTTATGGATGATTTTCGGGTAGAATCAGAAAAAGGTCAAGGAACCAAAGTGGTAATGTTTAAAAAAGTAAACTCCTCTAACACAGAGACAGAGCATTAAGGCGGGATTGCATGGGCGGCAGACTGCTGGACATGAACCTGCCCCGTTTTCCCCTGCTAAAAGATGAAGAAATGAGGGCATTAATAAAGAGGGCCCAATCAGGAGACAGAGAGGCCAGGGATAAACTGGTCAACTGCAACCTAAAGCTTGTATTTAACCTGGTTCAGCGCTTTCAAAACCGGGGATATGAACTGGAAGACTTGTTTCAAATAGGTACCATTGGGCTGATGAAAGCCATTGACAAGTTTGATTTAAATTATGACGTCAAGTTTTCAACTTACGCTGTACCAATGATAGTAGGGGAAATTAGGCGATTTTTGAGAGACGACAGTCCAGTAAAGGTCAGCAGGTCACTTAAAGAAGCAGCATACCGGATACAGGTGGCCAAGGAACAATTAACAGCAAAACTGGGTCGAGAACCATCAGTGGGTGAAATTGCTGACCAGTTGGGATGCAGCAGAGAAGAAGTAGTTACCGCATTGGAAGCATCGCAGTCCCCTACTTCTATATATGAAACACTGCACCAGGACGATGGAGATCCCATATTTATCCTTGACCAATTAAGTGATGATACCGATGGTGAAAATCCCTGGCTTGATACTTTGGCTATAAAAGAATTATTAATTAAACTTTCGGAACGGGATCAAAAAATTATAATCTGGCGTTTTTTTGAAGATTTTACCCAGTCAGAGGTGGCGAGACGCCTTAATATCTCACAAGTTCAGGTGTCACGTCTAGAACGACAGGCTTTAAAAAAATTAAAAAAGCTGGCTTCTAAACATAATTAGCAGGATGAAACCATATGTGGTTTTACCTGCTTTTTTGTTGTTTAAGGTAGTGACATTTTTAATTAGGTATAAAAACTACTCTAAAACAAATAATACCTATGAAATTAAGAAGTTAAAGGAGGAAAAATAGTGCAGCAGTACGTTATAGAAATTACCGGTAAATCCCCGGACAGCTGGCGTATGGCAGTACAAAATGCCATTAATGAAGCTAGTAAAAGTTTTGACAACATCACTGAGGTAGAGATTCTCAATCTAAAAGCCAAAGTACATAACGGAGAATTGGTAGGCTATAAAGCCAACATGAAGATTTTTTATTCGTAGAGGTGGAGGTGATGGGTTGAGCGGTAAAAGAAAAGTTATTATTGTAACCGACGGCGACCTAATTGCTAAAAGAGCGGTGGAAATTGCTGCCCACAATATTGGTGTCCGTTGTATTTCTTGTTCCTGGGGTAATCCTACCCGATTATCAGGAGAGCAGCTGGCAGAATTAATTCTTAGTGCCGCTCATGACCCTGTAGTTGTTATGGTTGATGACCGGGGCTTTCACGGGGAAGGCACGGGGGAAAGTGTTATGAGGTATATTACCGAGCACCCCGATATAGATGTATTGGGTGTAGTGGCAGTGGCATCTAATACGGAAGGGGCAGCAGGTGTTGCAGCTGACGAATGCATTACTAATAACGGTCTAATTGTAACAAGTCCCGTGGATAAAAAGGGTTTTCAATGTGTTAATGACCAGACTTTACATGGAGATACCATTGAAATATTGCAGGAATTAGATGTTCCAGTTATTGTTGGCATTGGTGATGTAGGGAAAATGTGTGGTTGTGATGATGCTGATTACGGGGCACCAATTACTACCACAGCATTAAAAGAAGTGCTGAATAGGAGTGGATATCTTGGAGAAGGCTGCAATCAGTGAAGAGGAAAAATTAAGCAAGCATATAGATGATAATATAAAGAAACTGAACGAGGCTCTAGGGGTGGGAAAGAGTTATGATTTAATTTGCCGTAAAATGACCATTGCCGGCAGGAAAAAAATTGCCCTTTACTATGTTAATGGAATGGTTAAAGAAGATATTATGACCCTGATCCTGCACAACCTGGATGAAATTAAACGAGAAGATATCTCGGTAAATACATTGGAAAAGCTGCTCAGTGAACATGTCAATCATATTCAGGTCCAGTCAGAAAATAAGCTTACAACTATTATAAATAATATTATGTCCGGTCCCCTGGCGGTGGTAATAGATGGTGAGGAAAAAGCACTTATAATTGATGTCCGCAGTTATCCCGGCCGCCAGCCCCAGGAACCGGATTTGGAAAAGGTTGTGCGCGGTTCGCGGGATGGGTTTGTGGAAAATTTGTTACTTAATACTGCCCTGCTGCGCCGGCGTATCCGTGATCCCAGGCTGCGCTGTGAAGTTATGCAGAGCAGTGTCCGGTCAAAAACTGATATTGTTATTGCTTATATTGAGGATATTGCTAATGAAAAAATGGTGGAGCGTGTTAAGGAGCGGATAAAAGCTATAAACATTGACGGTCTGCCTATGGCGGAAAAGGCAGTGGAAGAATTAATTACACCAGGAAGTTACTGGAACCCGTTTCCAAAGGTGCGTTATACAGAGAGGCCTGATGTGGCGGCAGCTCACCTGCTGGAAGGACGAGTGCTTATCATGGTAGACACTTCTCCCAGTGTAATCATTGCACCAACAACCCTTTGGGATCACATGCAGCACGCGGAGGAATTTAGGCAGAATCCAACGGTGGGTGTGTATGTAAGGTGGGCCAGGTACATAGGAATTTTTATCTCCATATTTTTACTGCCTGTTTGGTTTTTATTTGCTATACAGCCTGACCTTCTCCCGCCAAATCTTAAATTTATCGGGCCCAATGAACCCGGAAAAATACCGCTTATTGGGCAGTTTCTAATAGCTGAATTGGCAGTAGACTGGATAAGATTGGCATCCATTCACACACCTACACCGCTGGCTACATCGCTGGGAATTATTGCTGCCCTGCTTATAGGTGAATTGGCTACCCAGGTGGGCTTGTTCACAGCAGAGGTAGTTATGTACACTGCCGTGGCCATGGTAGGTATCTTTTTAACTCCCAGCTTTGAACTGTCATGGGCAAACCGCCTGGTGCGCTTATTTTTACTGCTGGCAGTGGCAGCTTTCCGCTTACCCGGCTTGATAATTGCAGCTTTTCTAGTTTTTGTATATCTGGCTGCTACTAAATCCTTTGGGGTACCATACCTGTGGCCGCTAGTACCATTAAACTACCAGTACTTAAAAACTATATTTGTCCGCACACCGGTTTCTATGCAGAATACCAGGCCCAGCATACTTAAACCTAAAGAATTTATTCGGCAGGATAATAAACCAGCCCTGTCCCCGGCCAAAAAGCCTGGTGGTAAAAAAAGAGAAGATTAAATAAATCCCGGTCTATAAAACCGGGATTATT
>JACDOL010000087.1 GCA_017656165.1 Desulfotomaculum sp. | reverse complement strand
TTACTTTATAAATACTTGATTCATCTTTAAGCTCTGTATCTCTTTTTTCTGCCAATTTGTACTCTGCGGTTTTCTTTTTAGCATTGATCTGTACCAGACTATACAGGCGCCGGGCACCATGACGAACCCAGGGGTTGCAGTCATTTAAAAGCCTGGGTAATATTAAATTAAAACTGTTTTTGGGCATTTTCATCATATACAATACAGCCTTTAGTCTCACATCCGCCCTTGGACTTCCAGCCGCTGCAAATAGTTCTTTTTCATCTATGCAGTCCAACCCTCGGAAGAAAAACTTCTTTTCCCCGTTCATTTACTTTCCTCTCCCGTTATAAGTTTTCAACCTATCATTTAGAGCATCATGCCCCCCTTCCAGAAGGAGTTCCAACAGTTCCAGTACACTTAAGTCATCCAACCCCCCGCTGGCATTTACCCATCCCCTCTGGCCATTTGATTCCAGAACTGTATTTTTTTCTGCTCTGCCAAGTACTGGTATATTAGCATTATGGGTAGCTAAAATTACCTGCCTGCTTGTTTTTATGTTTCTTAATGCAGATACAACTGTAGAATATATGTAAGCATTGTCTAAATGATCTTCAGGCTGGTCAATGATAAGCGGCTGTTCACTATCCAGGAGCAGAAGCGGCAGTACGGCAGTACAAATTTGTCCCTTGGAAAGCATGTGGCTCGGTTTCCATTTTAAGCCATCAAGCAGTTCTAGTTCCACCCAGTCATTAAGCGATACTTCTTCCAATTCCAATAACTTTTCAGGAGGTAAATTTTCATTAAGAATATTCAGTATTTTTTCAGCCCGGTTTTCATTCATGCCGGCCAGCATTACCAAACGAAAACTTTCCCTTTTCCTTATAATATCTGCCAGTTCCCAAGGCGGGATGCTGGTACATATATTTTCCGCTATACGGTTGTAACGAAGGCCGCTGTCAGCCATAATTCTTGATAAAAATTTATAATACTGGTAATTATGCTTTTTATGGTGAACAGTAACTCTCAACTTATCTCCCAGCAGCTGGCTAATTTTTTGGGCAGCCTTTTTTCGAAGTCGAAAAAGATCTTCTTCTAATGACTGCAGTTTTCCCAGGTACTCATCTCTTTTCTGGTATAAATTCTTGAGCTGCTGTATCTTTTTTTCCAGCTGACCGGCCTCCCTTTCTAACTCCAGTAAGTACTGGTATATTCCCTGCGTTCCTCCATGGCTTTAGCTAATTTTTGACCGTAAAATTTTGCCATCACAGGACGGTCCTGTTCTTCCTCATTGCGGTGACGTTCAATAAGTTCGTCCAGCACTGTTTTAAGCTCGTCCTGCAGTTTTTTCCAATGATTTATTAATAAATTAAATTGTTCCTGCTGTTCTTCCATTGTCTGGGTAAATTTTGCTACTCCTCTTTCCATTAAATCTGCATTTACCCAGTTTGAGTAATCCTCTGGAAAGCTTAAACACGTTTCCATTAATTTATTTTTTAGCTGACCCAGTTTTTTTTGCGCCCCACGGTACAGTTCTCTCATCCAAAATATTTCTTGTTCTCGCTGCTCCCGCCTGGCCATCAATCCGTCCAAATCATAAGATTCCAGCTCTTTTAACCTTTCTTTTAACCCAGGAATTAAACTGGTTTTTTTCTTTAGATTTTGAATTTCTTTTTCTAAAACAGCAGCTTCGGGCCTGATTTTTTCCAGCTGCAGCCTTACTTTTTTTATGGCAGCGGCATAATTTTTTCTTTCTGCAATCATACCATCCAGTAAAGCGAGCCTTGCCGCTGGATTATCCCCCATCAGTTCCAATTCGCCTTGACTAAATATCACCACCGGAAAATAAAAGCTCCTGTTAACTTCCAATCCTGTAGGCTGTCCTTTATTATCTAATACCTGCGGTTTGTAGCCTAACTGCCTTTTTATTTTATATATACTACCCTCAGGTGACTGTACTGTAACTGTTACTGAACCGCAGCCAAGCACCGCTTCAATATGTTCCTGGCTTCGCCTTTTAAGATCACTGTTTTCGGGCCAGCAGTCCAAAGCAAACCGCAGTAGTTCCACCACCGCAGATTTACCAGTGCCTCTGCCCCCAATTAGACAGTTTAGTTGCCGACTAAACTCTATCTCCTGGCCATCAAGAAAGCCACCAAAAACAGTCATCTTTAATATCTTCTGCCAGCCAGCTGCCATTACACCGCACCCCCCCCAAACATATGTTCGTATATATATATTATACGATACATATGTTTGTTAGCAAGTAAAAATATTGCTGTGATTTGTAAGTCCTTCTTTGATTCGCCGGCTATCATTTTCTCCGGTAAATATTTTTAATGTGTCAAAACATATACTTACTGGTAAAAAAAAAAGGGCTTACGCCCTTTGGTTATTATAATAACCTGACTTAAATTTGTGCTGCATCCCAGAATACAGCACTATTTATTTAACGCGGATAGGTATTTTTCAACCTGGGCCACAGCAACAGCGCCATCTGCCGCAGCAGTAATTACCTGGCGTAAGGGTTTTTTTCGCAGATCACCTGCTACAAATAACCCCGGCACCTCCGTACTGGTATCTTCCCCGGCAATTACATAGCCGTTTTCATCAAATTTAACCATGCCAGCTAACAGGCTGGAGTTTGCTTCAGTTCCCACGTATATAAAAACTCCGTCTACAGCAAGTTCTTTAATCTCACCGCTGCGCACATCTTTTAAAAGGATACTTTCTACTTTTTGTTCTCCTTTAATTTCTTGTACTGTAGAGTGCCACACAAACTCAATCTTTTCATTATCAAAGGCACGCTGCTGCAGTACCTTAGCAGCCCGAAGTTCTCCCCTGCGGTGAACAATATACACTTTGGAGGCAAACTTGGTTAAAAACATTGCTTCTTCTACAGCTGCATCACCGCCACCAATTACAGCAAGGGTGGCATCCCGGAAAAAGGCTCCATCACATGTTGCACAATAAGATACTCCCCTGCCATGAAATTCTTTTTCTCCTTTAACTCCCAGGTATCGAGGTCTTGCCCCCGCAGCCATTATTACGGCTTTGGCAACCAGCTCACTGCCGCCATATATAATTTTGAATCCATTTTCATCACGTTCAAGCTTATCCACATCTGAGTAAATTATTTCACACCCAAACCGCTGAGCCTGCTCAGCCATTTTCATAGCTAATTCCGGTCCACCTATTCCCTCGGGAAAACCAGGATAATTTTCAATTTTTTCGGTAGATGCAGCCTGTCCTCCAGGCATACCTCTTTCAAAAAGTACTGTATCCAGTGCCGCCCTTGCCGCATATAAACCAGCAGTCAGTCCTGCGGGGCCGCCGCCGATTATTGCCAAATCTCTAATTGCCATAATGCACCACCTGTATTTATATTTTTTGTATATTATTACATTTTTACAGATTATCCGTCAAGAAGCCTAATTAATACTAATAACAGCATAATTTAACTTGTATTATACAAAAAGTAAATGTAAAATAAGCCTGTACAACATTTAAAAGGGAAGGTTTACAGCTATGCTGCTGCATAGAAAGAACACTGCCCACGGTATAAAAATTAATAAACAAAACAGCATTACACCTGTACAGCTGATTGTAATAGGCTATTTAATCTTTGCCCTGCTGGGTACTCTTCTTCTTAGTTTACCCATTTCACTTCAACCTGGAGTAAAACTATCTTTTGTAGATGCTCTATTTACTGCCACCAGTGCCATCAGCGTAACTGGGCTTACGGTTGTCCCCATTCATGAAACGTTCAGCAATACAGGTTTAGTTATTCTAGCGCTTTGGCTGCAGTTCGGTGGAATAGGTATAATGACCCTGGGAACTTTAATGTACGTAGTGTTTGGCAGGCAAATAAATCTTAGAAACCGCATGATGATTAAAGTTGATCAAAACCAGCCCACCCTTGAAGGCCTGGTATCGTTAATGCTGTTCATTCTAAAACTGGCTGTAATTATTGAATCGATAGCAGCTGTACTGCTTACCGGTCATTTTTATATTAATTACGATTATACACCTAAAACAGCTTTAAAGCTGGGTGTTTTTCATGCTCTTTCGGGCTTTACAAACGCGGGTTTTGACCTGTTTGGGAACAGTTTACAAGGTTTTCCAACAGATTATTTTTTACATACAATAATAGGAATTTTGCTGATTCTAGGAGCCATAGGTTTTCCTGTCTTATTGGAAATAAGAAGCCGTATACTATATGGACGCAGGTTTTCTGTTTTTACAAAAGTTACAATCATAACATTCTTTGGACTAGTACTGGTGGGGTTTATATTAGTACTCGCCGGTGAATCCTCTGCCTCCTTAAGTGGACTGCCATGGCACCAAAAAGTATCAGTAGCCCTTTTTCAATCGTTAACCACACGAAACGGCGGATTTTCTACTTATGATATTACTGAGTTTCGTACAGCCACCTTAATGTTTTTCTGCCTGTTAATGTTTATTGGTGCCTCACCAAGCAGCTGTGGAGGAGGAATACGCACCACTACCTTTGCAGTAATTTTACTAAGTATTTTTGCCTTCTGGCGCAACAGAGAACACGTTCAAGTATTCAAGCGTGAGCTGTACCCTTCAGATATATATCGTTCATACGCTGTATTTACTGTAGCTATACTTTTAGTATTCTTTTCTACTTTGGTGCTGTTAGAGATTGAAAATTTTCCTGCCATCAAGGTACTGTTTGAAGTTTGTTCTGCCTTTGGAACTACAGGTTTATCTTTAGGAATAACTTCAGACTTAAGTACACCAGGCAAATTTATTATTATTTTATTAATGTTTGTAGGCAGAATTGGCATACTTTCACTGCTTCTCTTACCTCATAAACCAGGTAAAAAACAAAAAATACATTACGTTAAAGAACGGATAATAGTAGGTTAATATATGCCGGCGGTACAAAAGTGTCTACACTGCCGGCTTTAATTATTCCGGACAAACTTTAGCTCTGCTATCGCTTCCCTGGCTGCCTGCCTGACTGAAGGATGCTCTTCAGGGTTGTTAAGTATTGGTTTTAAATACTTAACGGCTGCAGGTATGCCCAGCCTTCCCAAAGCTCCTGCGGCATTTTCCCGTACCAGCTGTACACTGTCATTTAGGGCATTAACCAGTGGAAAATAAAGAGACTTATGTTTATTGTCAGCTATTGCTTGACAAGCTTTAACCCGCACCATACTGTCACGATGCCTTAATGCCCTGGCCAATAATGCTGCCGGTTTATCACCCTCTAGTTCACCACAGGCGCTTATAATTGCCAACAGCACCTGCTTGCTTGCTCTCCCAAACATAACGTCAAACAAATTAAGTACTATGCTATCTTTATAGTTAGCTAATTCTCTTATTACCTCTTCTACCACCTTTGGGTTTCTGTCTAAAAGCTTTTCACAAAAATGGTGAGCAGCATTATCTGCAGTTTTTAATTTTTGCATTATTTCTTCCGCCAAACGAGGAGCCAGTACGCCAGCTGCCAATTTTGCTCCCTTTGGTGAAAGTGAAATCTTCCCAGGTACTTTTCCAGAAGTGGTTAGATAATTATTTTGAAGCAGTATTATAATTGTGATACCATTATACCTGCTATTATTTATGCTGTAACCCTTAAGCACCTGCAGCAGCTCTTCTGCAGTCATAAGACCTTCATAATAATAAATGCATTCTAGTATTGTCAGCAGTTTATCAGCATTCACTGGAAGCTCCAATTCAAAAATTACTTCTTCTGCCTGCAGACGAACATAATAATTTTTATGGAGTCTAAAACGATTTCTAAAATCCTGCATAAACATGACCAGCTGCCTGCTGCAGCTTAATTCTGGTATATCATAAAATCTTTTATTAACATCTTCTCTATCAATTAAATTTAAATACATAACATACTTCTTACGCAAAATTTTAATGTATGATTCCGGAAAACCTGTTTTCTCAATTATTTTGCTGATGCTTTTACCAATGGTCAGCATTCTCAATATAACTTCCCACGGGTGCCAGGGGTGATTATCCGGTTTTTCGTGCCTTCCTAGAATTTTTAGAGCAATTTTAACTATATCTTTGGAAAGCCCGTCAGCAAAAGCCGGAGGATAAGCAAATTCAGTATTTAATTTATTTGATAATATTTCCATAAATGTTTTGTTTTCAAGGTAATGATGATTTATTACTAAACATGATATTAATTTTGGTATAACTTTTTCCCGCAGGTAGACCAGAGCTAATTCACTGCGCGGCCCGCCCCAATCCTCGGTAAACAGCTTTTCCAATTCCTGCTGAAGCTTAATTTTCAATTCATTAGGGTATTTTTTTTCCGGCATCACTTCAATAATCACCCCAGGCGGGTATATGACCTACTAGTTTTGCTTTTTACTTTTATAGATGACTGGGCAGCTTTGCGCTGCACGATGCGATCAACACCGGGCGGCGGGTAATCCCGTCCAATTTTAAAACCTACTTCATGCTGCATCATTTTAGGCACCTGCCAGGGTTTATGTATGTATTTTAAAATTCACACAAATTAACTGTTTATAATAACATCAACAGGTTCAGCTGCTGCAGACATGCCTTATCTCCATAGTTAACTTACTAAATCATTTTTCTCTTTAAATACATTTATTAATTTTATAAACACCCGTAAAATTTCCCGTGATGCTCTGACCAGTTCTTCTAGATTGCTGACATTTATCTCTTTTACAAGTTTTTGTGCTGCATCATGAACGGCCCGGTGAGGTTCATCCATTTCTACAAATTCACTGATGTAACCGTATTTTTCCATATTGCTAAGGTACCATTTCCCAAAAGCGCATTCTGTGTGACTGGCAACATACTCACCGCTGCCGGCAATTTTTATAGTATTCCTTAAAAAATCAGCATGGTCTATTAACCTTAATGCCAGCACATTTATAACTGAACTGCATTCCTCTATTTTCACCTGGGAAAGCACAATTTCATTAAGTTCATCAGCTTCTTTTTTTATTATTTCGCCAAAATCGCTGGCCGATGCCAAGTCAGTTGCCACCTGCGCTAAATTTTCAGCAGCAGAAGACTGCTGCTGCATAGCACTATTAATGTTTTCTATCATATCTGCAGACTGCAGACTGCTGTATTTATTCGGTACCTTTTTTTATACTGTCGGCTACATTTTTAGAACTTTCTATATACTTCTCAAAGTTATTCTGGACATCATCAACTGCTTGATTGGTTGTAACTGCCTTTTGGTTGATTTGATCGGATATTTCTTTTACTTCCTTAACGGCATCTTTTGTTTGAGCTGATAGTTTGCGGACCTCATCCGCTACCACAGAAAAGCCCCGTCCCGCTTCTCCTGTCCTGGCTGCCTCTATGGCAGCATTTAAAGACAGCATATTTGTTTGATCAGCTATATCAGAAACATTTTCTCTTATATCATCTATATTTTTAATTTGATTGTTCAGCTCGTTAGCATTTTCCACCATACCCTGGAGTATATTTTTTACTTCATCTCCCAGTCTCATGGTGCTGTCTATATGTTCTAAATTTGCTGCTGAATCCTTATTTAACTTTTCCATTTTTTCAGCTATCATTTCAGTAGAGGAAGTCACTTCCTGTGTTGTGGCAGACATCTGTTCACTGGATGCTGCCAGGTCTGAGGCCTGCTTGGCCACTTCCTGGACCTTAATCATAGATTGATAAGCCATTAGCTCGGTATGAGCCAAGGAAAAATAACCAAGGCAGCATAAAAACACGCCAAATCATTACATAATTTACTATTATCTATCTTTCTTGACTGGGTAAATGAAAACATTAATTCTCCTCCTTTTTCATTTTAATCTTTATTAAATATAATCTTTCAATATTCTTTCTGAAAAAACAACCTTTTGTGTAAATGTTATGAATTTTTATACATTTTAACATAAAATTAATATTTTTTCACTCTTTATAACAAATTATATAAATAA
>JACDOL010000086.1 GCA_017656165.1 Desulfotomaculum sp. | reverse complement strand
AAAAAAACCGGAACTCTGTGTTCCGGGTAAAATATTTTATTGGCTGCTGGTAATAATACTGTCATTTCGTCCCAGGGGCACACTTAAATCAACATGTCCGGCCAGTGTATTTACCACCTGCCCGTTTACCAGGATCTTTACCCTTTCTACTGTAGGAAACTGGGTTAAAGTATTAACTATTGAGTACACAGTAAGCATTTCCCCGCTGCTGCCGCCGGCATGATTTTCTTTCAGTTCCCGGGACATATCTACAATGCAGACCCCATCTTTGATATTAATGTCTTTCAAGTGAGTGCCGGGCGGAAGTGTAGGTAAAAGGCCGGATTGCGGGTCAGGTCCCTTGGCCAGTTCCTGCATTGTCACCCGTGCAATACCATCCACCTTTGGTATTTCTCTCTGCTGGGCCACCAGGCATCCCAGTTCATCGGCAAAATACAGCACCACCGGAATTTTATCCATTACATCCTGGAGAACCACAACATCTTCCTCCGCAGGAACCTGTTCTTCCGGCTGGGAAACCTGGTTAATTGTAACGGTGGCCTCCTCTTCACCTTCCTCACTGCATGCTCCCAGGCATCCCATTATTAATAAAAGCCCCAAAATAACGAAAAACCGCTGCATTTTCTTGTACATTTTACCCCTCCTATAACTTGTACAGTCTTTCCTGGTAACAATCAGTATTCAGCAGCAGTCACGTTTATGACATTATATGGAAATTATTTTGTTTCAATAACAGGCATAAAACCCCCGGCTGTTCAGAATAATTAACTTGGAGGGATAAAATGAACAATATAAAAACCATACAGATTTTTACTTTTACAGCTGCATTATTCTTTTTAATATCAGCGGCAGCGTCAGCCAGTGAATATCACCTCTGTCCCTTTAACTGCTGCAGGGAAAGATTATTAACCCTGCAGCAGCCTTACATAACCGGCCCAGATGTAAAAACACTGCAGCGGGAACTCAAAGAGCTGGGATGCTACCAGGGCAGTATTGACGGTATATACGGCATAAAAACCGCCGAAGCTGTGGCCTTTTTTCAAGCAGAACAACATTTAGCAGTCACAGGCATAGTAAGTGAAAAAACCTGGCAGGCCCTGTACCAGCACCTGGATAAACCGGTGATCAAGGAAACTCCACCACCGCCCAGCGGCGATATAGTCCTGGTGGTGGATACAGTCAACCGGACGCTGACCTTATTGGCCGATGGTGAGCCATATAAACAGTACCGGGTTGCTGTGGGATCACCGGATACTCCCAGTCCCGTAGGCACATGGCGGGTATCCAGAAAGGCTAAAAACTGGGGAACCGGCTTTGGCACCCGCTGGATGGGGCTTAACGTTCGCTGGGGAATGTACGGTATACATGGCACTAATAAACCCGGTTCCATCGGCAGCTATGCCAGCCACGGCTGTATAAGGATGCACAACAACAAGGTAGAACAGCTCTACCCCTGGGTACCCACAAACGCCCCGGTTTATATTGTAGGAAATCCTTTTGGTGTGTCGGGACACACACACCGGGTTCTGTGCGTGGGAGAAAAAGGCTCAGATGTAGCCGCTGTACAGGCCTACCTGAAAAGGCATGGATATTATAACCAAGAAGTTGACGGTATCTTTGGACCAGGTATGGAAAAGGCGGTGTTCAACTTTCGTAAGGACCACGGTTTAGTAAGAGACAACCGGGTAAACAGGGAAATGTACGAGGCCATGAAGCTTTAGAAAATTAACGGGGCTTAAAGCCCCGTTAACTTATGTTTGTATCCCTTCCAATGCCGTGATTTTTATTAAGTTCCAAAACCCTGGGTTTAAAGTCCAGCTTTTTCAGCAGTTCAATATACTCTCCCGGGGTAATGTCTTCCCAGTTCTTTCCTAAAATGGCCACCAGCAGCGCTTCAATGACGTTGGTTCCAAAGGACCGCCCGTTAAATTCGGGAGTGGTTGTTACCAGCATTCCCGCCCCCCGTTCAGTTAACATCTCTACATCCCTGCTGGTGGTAGTATTTGTGATTATCATCTGCCCGTTTAAACTTGACGGCAGGTACTTACGAATAAAATGAAAGTCACCTGCAATTACATCGGCCCGGTGATAGTATCTTTCAAATTTTTTGGCTTTAGCCGCATCCTGCCGCTCCTGTTTTTTACCAGTGGGGTAAAGTATGTTAAACGGCAGTCTTGTTACCACTGGCAAAAGTTTTTCGGCAATGCTGTTGAGCTTGGCCACTGTTTTTACCGGAAAGGGAATCCCCATCCCGAAAATTAAATCGCCGCAGGTAATATCGCAGCCCACCTGCTCCAGTGCTTCAGCCATACCAAAGCGATCCACAGCACTGGTCATTAAAACACGGGTGCCCGGCTTTAAATAACCTTGTACCGAAAGATATTTAATTGTTTCCCTTTCCAGCGAATTCTTTAAACCGCTTCCATCCACCACCGGTGTTTTTTTTACTGCATTAACCAATGGTTTGCTGTCCCGGATCATGTAGCGTTTTTTTCCCGCATACAGGTATATATCTATCCCGCCCAGGCCTATGGCGCTAACTTTCCCGTCCAGTTCTTTAAGTTTTTCAATGGCTTTGTTAAAATCACCGTCAGTTCCCACACGGCTCACTTCAAACTTTTCTCCCAGGAGCTCTATGGTAACGGAATGATCGCGTTTTGAGGAACCCAGGCTGACACTGACAACTCTTTTCATGTTACAGCCTCCAGTCAGGTATTTAAAACTATTTATTAACATTGTAACCAGGATATATATATATTACAACATATTTGAATTTATGAAAGTAAAGCTGGTCAGAGTTCAGTACAGGTGCCTCTTCTTTTTCCCTGATCCGTTCAACTGCCTGGGAAAAATTTTTAGGTCCCTTCATAATAACTCCATTTATACCTGCCCACCTTTTTCTTGAACAATTTTTATGGCCTGGTCCAGGTGTTTCTCGTCAGTGACAGCAGTAACCAGGAAACTGGCCCCCCCGGCAGCACCGTAATCTGAATCGCCAATCCCACTTACCGAGGGATCAGCAGCAGCCAGCACCCGCTCATCCCTGCTGCCCAGTTTGTCTGAATGATCAGATGAAAAAAGCGTCAAACCAGCCTGGCTGGGTTCCCCGGTTACTGCCCTGTTTATCTCGGAATTATTCTCTATCCCGTAACGGGACACCCGGTCTACCTGTATTTCATTAATTCCCAGTTCCTTTAGTGCTTCAGCGGCAGACTGTGCTTCCAAAATAGAAGGAAAGTAAGCCAGTATAGACCGCTCATTTCTATTCATCTGCATATATATCCCCCCGTTTAAAAAATTTAAATCATTATTTTTTATTGTCCCCAGGTGAATAAAAAAAGCAGCCCGCATTTTTATGTAAGTTCTGCCAATTTCGACTTTGTTCGCTCAAATGGATTTTATTAGTGTATAATACTTTTAGTTCCATATTTGTAAAAGAGAGGTGATAACCAAATATTACCTTGACCGAAAACAAGAACAAAACCTTGCCGGCCATCGTTTCTTCGAATTAAAGATATTAATATTCAGAGAATAACTTGAGGAGGCAGCATATTGTGAAACAGCAGGGTTTTATCAAGTGTTCTCTGTTATCCATCGCACTCTCTGCAGCTTTAATGGGAATGCCAAACCCGGCTTTGGCAGACGGTGCGTATACCGTCCAGCCCGGAGACAGCTTGTGGAAAATAGCAGTTAAGCACAACACATCAATTGAGGAATTAAAAAAGGCCAATAACCTGGCCAGCAGTGAAATTATCGTTGGACAGCAGCTGATTATACCTGGACAAGCTGACCAACCGGAAACAGGAACAGTTACATACACTGTAAAGCCGGGGGACAGTTTATTTTTCATTGCCAGGGATTTTGGAATCACAGTGAGTGAACTTAAGTCCGTCAATAACTTGACCGGTGATGAGATCTGGGTGGGCCAGCAGTTAATTATACCAGCTGCTAACTCTGAAAGTAATGCCCTCCAGTATAAAGAATATACTGTGGTGGCGGGAGACAGCCTTTATTTTATTTCCAAGCGTTTCAACACAACTGTTGACAAGCTGATGGAAATTAACCAGTTAGCCAGTCATGAAATATATGTTGGGCAGGTTTTGAAAGTACCGGCACAGGATGGGGCCGGCAGCTCAGAACAGAATACTGAAACGGAACAAGAACCTCCAACCCAGCCTATGCCGAAAAAATTAAGCTGGGACATTCCCAAAGGAGCTGTCCTTCACTATGTTCAACCCGGGGACTGCTTGGATACAATTGCTCAAAAGTACAAATCCTCTCCTGAAGCAGTAATTAAGACCAACAGGTTAAAAAGTGATTTAATTACCCCGGAAATGCCGCTCTTTGTGCCTGTTAATTCCAGCAAACCTGTTTACGGGATTGAAGCACCGCAGGGGCCAAAAAAAGAAGGCTGTGGTGAACTCCTGGAATGGGAATTTGCCAACTGGCATTTTAACCATCACAGCACCGGGATAATAAAGGACCTGGAAACAGGAAAAACATTTAAAGCATACCGCATAGGAGGGGGCAATCACGCCGATTGTGAGCCGTTAACAGCAGAAGATACTGAAGTATTTAAAAGCCTTTTTGGCGGTCAGTGGACATGGCTGACAAGACCGGTAATCCTGCAGTATGAGGGCCGGGAAATCGCAGCATCTATGTCAGGAATGCCCCATGCATTTGATACTATAAAAGATAATAACTTTGATGGCATGTTTGATCTTCATTTCCTGCACAGCCGTACCCATAAAGACAACCAGGAAAGCGAACTGCACCAGCAAACTGTAATGAAAGCTGCAGGTTACTAATCTCTCTTTTTAAAGGCGCGAAATTCCGCGCCTTTTTTTACTTAACGGAAATAATACCGAAGGTTTTTTATCTTGCGCCATAACACATTTTTTTTGTAGTATTAATTATATTGCAGCTTTTAAATATTGTCTGAAGGTGAAAAGCATGCACATAGATAAAAAGGAAGTATTGAGATACCTAGGATATAAACCCGGTGTAACCAATCTCGGCAGTTCAATGATGGAAAAAGTTGATTATTACATATCCCTGGGTATAACACTGGTAGAACCAAACAGCACTTACCGTATATACAACCAGGTAAATATCAGCGACAGCGGCGTTGAACTACCGGAAGCAAACCTGCTGCTTCCCGGCCGGGATATTTTAAACCACCTTTCTCATGCCGCAAAGGTCTGCCTGGTGGCCGCAACCATCGGTCCTCACCTGGAACGAAAAGTGGAAGAACTTTTCAGCGAAAAAGAGTTTGCCGGGGGTACAATTTTAGATGCGGTAGGAAGTGAGGCTGTAGAAAAGGTGGCTGACCAGCTGCAGGAAAAACTTAAAGTCCTGGCAGCCAAGCAGGGTTATCACCTCACCTGGCGCTTTTGCAGCGGGTACGGCGACCTACCGCTGACTGTTAACAGGCAGCTGGCAGCAGCGGTCAATGCCAGCAGCATTGGTATTACTGTCACAGACACCTGCATGCTGCTGCCGCAGAAGAGCATTCTTGGAATTGTGGGGTTTAATACCGAAAAAACGGATACACCAGTATTAAATAAATGTACAAACTGCAGCGCCGCAGATTGTCCTTATAGAAACAGGGGTGATAAATGTGTCAAACTTAATGAAAATAATAAGCAGCAGGGTGGCAGTTTTTGATGGTGCCATGGGGACACTGCTGCAGAAGCAGGGTTTATTAAATGAAGGCTGCCCGGAACTTTTAAACGTGGAAAAAACAGAAGCCATTGCCAACATTCACCGTCTATATTCTGAAGCTGGTGCAGACGTTGTTGAAACTAATACCTTTGGCGGCAACAGGATAAAGCTGGCTGAATTTGGACTGGAAAACAGGGTGGCAGAGTTAAACGCAGCTGCAGTTAAAGCAGCCAGGAAAGGAAGCACCGGTGGAACACTTGTTGCCCTGTCAGTGGGCCCCACCGGGAAAATGATGCAGCCCAGCGGGCCGCTCACTTTTGAAGAAGCATACCAGGTTTTTAAAGAGCAGATATCAGCTGGTGTTCAAGCCGGCGCCGATGTAATCTGCATTGAAACTATGTCTGACCTGGGCGAAGCCCGGGCAGCACTGCTGGCAGCCAAGGACACAGCACCAACTGTGCCGGCAATCTGCTCCATGACCTTTCAGCCGGACGGCCGTACTTTAATGGGAACTGATCCGGTAACGGCTGTAATTACGCTGCAGTCCATGGGAGCAGATATAGTGGGTGCTAATTGTTCCGGCGGACCTGAGGAGCTGCTCAAAGTAATTGCGGAGATGCACAGGGTTAACAAGGTGCCCCTTTTAGTGCAGCCCAATGCCGGCTTACCGGTCCTTGAAGGTGATGAGACAGTTTTTCCATTAACAGCCGAAGAAATGGGCAGCTACGCTCCCAGGCTGGTGGAAGCAGGGGCATCTCTGGTTGGAAGCTGCTGCGGTTCCACCCCCGATTTTACCAGGGCCATTAAAGAGATGGTAAGTAATTTAGAACCACCGTCCCCGCAGTATAAACCTAGAACTTACGTCACTTCCAGCACTCAAACATTAACTATCGGCAGCGGGCAGCCAGTTCAAATTATAGGTGAGCGTATTAATCCCACCGGCAAAAAAGCACTGTCAGAAGAACTGCGCCAGGGTTCACTTGCCAGGGTGGTTCAAGAAGCAGTCCAGCAGGTGGAAAAAGGCGCCGGCCTGCTGGACGTGAACGTCGGGCTGCCGGATATCGACGAACCTTCCATGCTGGTTAAAGCAGTTAATGCAGTCCAAAAGGTAGTTAATGCCCCGCTGCAAATAGACAGCACCAACGTCAAGGCCATTGAAGAGGCTTTAAAAGCTTATCATGGGAAAGCACTGGTCAACTCTGTAAGCGGAAAAAAGGAAAGTTTGGAAAGTATCCTGCCGCTGGTAAAACGTTTTGGAGCTTGTGTTTTAGGCCTGTGCCTTGATGAATCGGGCATACCAAAAAAGGCAGAGGACAGGTTAAAGATCGCAGAAAAAATTGTTAACAGGGCCCAGCAGTACGGCATACCCAGGGAAGATGTGCTGATAGACTGCCTGGTGCTTACAGCCAGCGCCCAGCAGCAGGAAGTTCTGGAAACCATTAAAGCGGTGCGCTTGGTAAAAGAACACCTGGGAGTATCTACAGTGCTGGGAATAAGCAATGTCTCTTTCGGGCTGCCTAACCGCAGGTTATTAAATCGTACTTTCCTGGCCATGGCACTGGCAGCAGGACTGGATGCTCCCATTTTAAATCCCCACGATACAGAAATGGTGGAAACGGTAAGGGCCGGGCAGGTGCTTAACTACAGGGATATAGATGCCAAACAATATATTTCTGCCTTTAGCGGTGTGAAAAATTCCCCGCAGCCCCAGGCTAAAACACCGGAAAGTACGGCTGACAGCTTGTACCATGCGGTGGTAAACGGGATTAAAGACGGGGTTATAGAGCTGGTTGAAAAGGTTCTGGCCGAGGGAAAAACACTAATGAATGTGGTGGACGAAGTCCTGGTACCGGCCTTGGACGAAGTAGGCAGCAGGTATGAAAAGGGCCAATTCTTTCTTCCCCAGTTAATGCAGTCTGCTGAAGTAGTTCAGCTGGCTTTCAACCGGCTGCGGCAGGAATTGGACATTGCAGGCGTGAATAAAGGAACAATAATTCTGGCCACCGTCAAAGGAGATATTCACGATATAGGAAAAAACATAGTTAAGGTACTGCTGGAAAACTACGGTTATAATATAGTTGACCTGGGTAAAGATGTTCCGCCGGAAAAGGTAGTACAGGCTGTAAAAGAACACCAGGCCGAACTGGTGGGGTTAAGTGCATTAATGACCACCACCATTCCCAGCATGAAAGACACCATTCAGCAGATAAAAGCAGCCGGCCTGAACTGCAGGGTAATAGTTGGAGGTGCCGTACTGAACCAGCGCTATGCTGATATGATCAACGCAGACTATTATGCCAAGGATGCCAGGGAAGCAGTTCAAATCGCCAATGAATTTTTTAG
>JACDOL010000085.1 GCA_017656165.1 Desulfotomaculum sp. | reverse complement strand
TTATATATTAATTTCAGTAAAAAATGTTTCACGTGAAACATTAATCTTTTAGTTTCACGTGAAACATTAGCTGTTATTAAAAATAATTTCCATAATTCTGTCTAAGTCATCGTGGTTATAAAATTCTATTTCTAGTTTTCCTTTGCCTCTTTTTGTAGTTTTAATACTTACTTTCGTGCCAAAGACACTTTGCAGTTTGTCTTTTATATCTTCAAGTTCAGGAGGTACTTTTTTAACCCTTTTCGGTTTATCCTGTTTCTCATTTAATTTTTTTACTAGTTTTTCAGTTTCTCTTACTGATAATCCTTTTTTAATAATGAGTTTTGCAGTCTCTATTTTTTTAGCATCGTCATTTATTGATAAGATAGCTCTTGCATGACCAGTTGATAACTGTCCTTGACTAAGCATAGCCAATACTTCATCGGGTAAAGCCAGCAGTCTTAACATATTAGTTATATAAGTCCTGCTCTTGCCCACACGTTTAGCAACATCTTCCTGGGTTAAGTTAAATTCATTTATTAAACTTTGATAAGCTATTGATTCCTCTAACGGATTTAGATTTTCCCTCTGCAGGTTTTCAATTAATGCTACTTCCGCAGCTTTTTCATCGCTATAATCAGTCACTACTGCGGGTATTGTTTCTAAATTTAATAATTGACAGGCTCGCCATCTTCGCTCGCCAGCAATTAATTGATAACTGCCATCGTTTAGCTCCCGCACCACTATTGGCTGTACAACACCATGTTCTTTTATAGACTCTGCCAATTCTTTTAATTTTTGCTGGTCAATTTCCTGACGCGGCTGCTTAGGATTCGGCTTGATGTCAGTAAGCAGTACATTACGCAGTGTTTTTTTTCCCTGTTCTTCATTATATGAAGGTATTAAAGCCTGCAAACCTTTTCCTAAACCCATCTTTTTACCCAAAACTATCACTTCCTTTGTCTATTGGCAACAAATTTAATCACCGGCGTTTTTTTATTTTCAGTGGTTATACCCATTACTTCCTTGGCCAGTTCCCTGTAAACCTCTGCCCCCCTGGATCTGGACGAATATAAGACAATCGGTTTACCATGACTGGGAGCCTCACTTAACCTAACATTGCGGGGTATTATAGTTCTATATACTTTATTTTTAAAATAATTTTTTACTTCATCCACTACCTGGATAGATAAGTTAGTGCGGGCATCAAACATGGTCAGCAGTACACCTTCAATATCAATGCGGGGATTGATGTGTTCTTTAACCAGGTTGTATGTATTCATTAACTGTCCAAGTCCTTCAAGGGCATAATATTCACACTGAATTGGAATCAGCATAGAATGAGCTGCGGCCAGAGAATTAATGGTTAATAACCCAAGAGAAGGAGGGCAGTCAATTAATATAAAATCATAAATTTCTACTGCCGGTGTAAGGGCAATACGTAAAACGTGCTCTCTATTTTTTTTAGCTACAAGTTCAATTTCTGCGCCAGCCAGCTGAACAGTGGCAGGAATAACATCCAGTCCCGGTACTTCTGTTTTTTCTCTTATTTCAAAAAGTGGTGTTCCGTCTATTAAAACATTATAAATGCATTTTTCCAGTTTTTCTTTATTTATTCCGATACCACTGGTACTGTTTCCCTGAGGGTCCATATCAACAAGCAGTACCCTACTGCCTTCCATAGCTAAACATGCTCCCAGGTTAATTGCAGTAGTTGTTTTCCCCACACCGCCTTTTTGATTTGTAATAGCAATAATTTTACCCAAAAAAATTACCTCCCAAATATAATGTCCGGGACTCTTTGACTAACTAATTAAAGTTCCACATAAAGTGATACAGTTCCTGTTAAAACGTTACTCTTATAAAATACTATATAATAAAGCCCTCTAAATTAAAATAATAAAAATAGATAAGAAAATATATTGACTGCGTCAAAACTTATACTTCCCATATTGCAAAAAAGCTCATAAGAAAATTACCTCTTACTAAATCTAGTAAGAGGTAAAAACAAAAAACTCCGTTCTTATCACACCGCCTAAACTTTTATTATTTAAGCGGTTTTTTTGCTGGTATACCTGGCCTGCGGGGGTATTTTTCAGGTGTAGGGAATATTTTTTTAACTATTATCAAAGTTCTCTTTTCATTAATTAACGGTAAATTAAGTTCATTTACATCACTTATTTCCCCACCTAATACATTTACGGCCTTTTGTGAACATTTTATTTCCTCACCGGCCTTAGGCCCCTTCATTGCTATAAATAAACCATTTTTCTTAATAAATGGCATACAGTACTCAGAGAGAACATTCATATTAGCTACAGCTCTAGAAACTGCAGCATCGTACTTTTCCCGGTAATTATTATTTCTTCCAAATTCTTCAGCTCTACCATGCACAGCAATAATGTCTTTTAAATTTAAACAGTTTATAATTTCATTTAAAAACTCTACTCTTTTTCTTAGAGAGTCCAATAAGACAATTTTAAGATCCGGCTTTATTATTTTTAAAACTATGCCGGGAAATCCGGCACCGGTACCAACATCAATAACCCTAGGCTGATGAATACTATCTATAATTGGTAGACAGGTCATAGAATCTAAAAAATGTTTAACAGCAACTTCTGACGGCTCGGTAATGGCAGTCAGGTTTATAAACTTATTCCTTTCTAATAACAAATTATAATATTTATCAAACAAATAAAGCTGTTCATCACTGAGATTATATTTCAGCTCACTGCTGCCTTTAAGCAGAGTATCGGCCAGTACCTTATTCATACTTA
The DNA here is from genome assembly GCA_017656165.1 of Desulfotomaculum sp. Lineage (GTDB taxonomy): Bacteria > Bacillota > Desulfotomaculia > Desulfotomaculales > Desulfohalotomaculaceae > Desulforadius. The sequence continues at coordinate 5,598 of JACDOL010000085.1, read as the reverse complement.
ATCACCCGTTTTATTTTCTCTTCTACGCTGTTCAAGCCATATGAGCAGTACAGATATATCAGCAGGGCTGACACCAGATATACGACTGGCCTGTCCCACTGAGCGGGGCTTTATCTCATTTAATTTCTGCTTTGCCTCGTTTCTCAGTCCTGCTATTTGTTCATAATCTATGTCTTCATCCAGCAGCTTATTTTCCATTTTTTTAAACTTCTCAACTTGTGCCATCTGCTTTTTTATATATCCTTCATATTTTACAAGAATTTCAACTTCTTCTTTAACATCTTCAGGTATATCATTTTTGTCAATACCCAATTTACTAAGAGTTTCATAATTAATTTCCGGTCTTTTAAACAGGGTAATCAAGGGAACTTTTTGATTTATTTTTGTAGTTCCTTCTTCAACGAGTACTTCATTAACTTCATCAGTAGGTGAGAGGGAGTTGTTTTCCAGCCATTTTATCTCCATATCAATTAATTGTTTTTTTCTATTGAACTTCTCCCACCTTTCATCACTAACCAGACCAATTTCTCTACCTTTTTCAGTTAATCTTAAATCCGCATTGTCCTGTCTTAACAGCAATCGATACTCAGCCCGTGATGTAAGCAGTCTATAGGGTTCATTAGTACCTTTTGTGACCAAATCATCAATTAAAACACCGATATAAGCATCAGACCTTTTTATAATAAGCGGCGGTTTATCTTTTAAGTAACAGGCAGCGTTTATCCCGGCCACCAACCCCTGTGCTGCTGCTTCTTCATAACCTGAAGTACCATTGATTTGACCGGCCATAAATAAACCTTCTATTCCTTTAATCTCTAAAGTAGGCTTTAATTGAGTGGGATCAATACAATCATATTCTATAGCATAAGCAGGCCTCATTATTTGTACATTTTCTAAACCTTTAATGGTTCGCAGCATATCATATTGTACATCTTCAGGAAGACTTGTAGACATGCCCTGTACATACATTTCATCAGTATCTAATCCTTCAGGCTCAATAAAGACCTGGTGTTTGGGCTTATCAGAAAATCTCACTATTTTATCTTCGATAGATGGGCAGTAACGGGGGCCAACCCCATCTATAATTCCTGAGTAAAGGGGTGACCGGTCCAAATTTTTTCTAATTATTTCATGGGTACGCTCATTGGTATACGTCAACCAGCATGGTACCTGTTCACGGTATTTTATATCCGACATATAAGAAAAATTATAAGTTTTATCATCACCGGGCTGTTCTATCATTTTTGAAAAGTCAACTGTTCTCCGATCTACCCGTGCTGGCGTACCCGTTTTAAATCTAAACATTTTTATTCCTAATGCTTTTAAACTTTCAGTTAAGTTTTTAGCAGCAAATTGACCGTTAGGACCACCTTCGAAACTAACGTTACCTATTATTATTCTCCCTCTCAAATACGTTCCTGAAGTAATGATAACCACGGGAGCATAAAATTTTGAACCTGTTTGGGTTGTTACTCCAACAACTTTGCCAGCTTTAGTTATAACACTTTCCACAAGCATCTGTTTTATATCAAGGTTATCCTGTTTTTCCAGCACCTGCTTCATGTTATTTTGATATCTCTTTTTATCACACTGGGCCCTTAAAGAATGAACAGCAGGGCCCTTACCTGTATTAAGCATTCTCATTTGTATGGCATTTCTATCTGTGTTAAGAGCCATTTCTCCACCAAGGGCATCAATTTCCCGTACCAGGTGAGATTTGGCCGGTCCTCCTATTGCCGGGTTACAAGGCATAAGGGCAACATTATCTAAATTTAGGGTCAAAACCAATGTGCGGCAGCCTAACCTGGCTGACGCCAGCGCTGCTTCACAACCAGAGTGTCCTGCACCGACAACTATTACATCATATCTATCAGTATAATGGCTCAATTCTAACACCTCATTTACCAATACAAAATTCTGTAAAAATTTTATCCAGTAATTCTTCACCAACTGTCTTACCTGTTATTTCTCCTAGAGCTTCCCATGCACTTTTGACATCAATGGAAACTAAATCGCCAGGTACACCTTCATTAATTCCTTTCATGGCTTCTTCCACGTGTTGTTTTGCTTTTTCCAGGGACTGCTTGTGCCTCACATTTGTCACTAAAACCTGGTCATCTAAGCTTATTTGTCCACCCATTACTTTCTCATATATAACCTGTTCCAGTTTTTCCAGTCCCTTTTCATAAAGTGCTGAAATTTCAATTACAGGTAAATTATTAAACTGTTCTTTTATATTTTGAACATTTGTTTGATTATCTTGAACATCTATCTTATTTATAATAACAATTACGTTTTTTTCATCGATCAGCTTTTTGATTTCATAATCCTCTTCTGTCATTCCTTCTGCGGCATCCAGTATAAATAATATTAAATCTGACTTATTAATTAATTCTTTTGACTTATTAACTCCAATTTTTTCAACAACATCTTCAGTTTCTCTTAATCCTGCAGTATCAATAATTTTTAGCGGAATTCCTTTGATGTTTATATATTCTTCTATTATATCTCTAGTTGTTCCGGGTATATCGGTAACTATTGCTCTTTTTTCTTTTAATAAAGCGTTTAATAGTGACGATTTACCTACATTTGGTTTTCCTACAATAACTGTACGAAGACCTTCTTGATATATTTTACCACTTTCTGCACTGGCAATAAGTAAATCTATTTCTTTTAAAGTATCTTTGCATTGAGAGTATATTTCATTTAAAGAAGTTTCTTCAATATCATCCTCCGGAAAATCTATCACTGCCTCTATGCGGGCCATTATATTTAATAAATTTTCCTGTAAGTCATTAATTTTATCTGACAATCGCCCTTGGAGCTGGTTCATTGAAATTTTCAGCCCGGTTCCAGTTTTTGAGCGAATTATATTGATAATGGACTCTGCTTGTGCTAAATCCAATTTTCCGTTTAAAAAGGCTCTTTTACTGAATTCCCCCGGTTCAGCCAGTCTTGCCCCGGACTTTAATGCCAGTTCCAGTATTTTTTTTAGAGGTAGTATTCCTCCATGACAGTTTATTTCTATCACATCTTCACCAGTAAAACTTTTTGGAGCACGCATTAAAGAAAGAAGCACTTCATCTATAATTTCGTTCGTTTCATTATCTACAGCATGTCCATATACAATACGAAAGCCCGGTCCATTAAACCAATTCTTATTATATTTAGGTTTAAATATTTTTTTTCCTACATTTATAGCTTCAGGACCGCTTATACGAACAATACCAATTCCACCTTCGCCCAGTGGTGTAGCGATAGCAGCAATTGTGTCAGCAATCAAATATATATCCTCCTTTTTAAAAAACCCAGCAACTTAAGTTGCTGGGTTCATTTATCAATAATTAATAAATAAATATATACTACCCAAAAAAATTATTTTTTGGGTGTAATTACAATTTTACGGTAAGGTTCTTCTCCTTCACTAAAAGTGTATATATCGTCTCGTCCCTGCAGTGTTGTATGTATTATGCGCCTTTCATGGGAATTCATCGGTTCTAATACTACACTTTTGCCGCGCTTTTTAGCTTTTTCTGCTAATCTAAGAGCTAATTTTTGCAGTGTATTTTCCCTGCGCTTACGGTAACCTTCCACATCTAATATAATTTTATACCTTTTCTCTAAATTTTTATTTACAGCTAAGTTTACTAAATATTGAAGGGCATCAAGAGTTTCTCCCCTGCGTCCAATCAGTATTCCTAAATCTTCACCCTTCATGTTTACTTTTATTACCTGGTCATTCTCTTCTACATCTAAATCCACAACCATGCCCATTGCTATAAGTATCTCTCTTAATAAGTTTACTGTTTTTTCTACAGGTTTTTCTTTTACTAATACTTTGATTTTTGCAGGCTTAGAACCAAATACTCCAAAAAAACCCCGCTTTGGTTCTTCTAAAATTTCATATTCAATTTCGTCCCTGGCAACATTCAATTCTAATAAAGCTTTGTTCAGGGCAGCATCAACGGTTTTACCGGTAACCTCTAAGCTCCTCAATTCTCAGCTACCTCCTTCTCTGTAGCCAAGACCTGCCTGTTTATATAATACTGCTGAATGGCACCTACCACATTAAAAGCTACCCAGTACAATGCCAGACCTGAAGGTACAGTGGCAGCAATCCAGCCAAGTAATAAAGGCATAGTGTAAAGCATTGTCTTCTGGGTTTGATCCGCTGTATTTGTTGTAAGCTTAGACTGTATAAAAGTGGTTACTGCTGCTAAAATAGGTAAGATAAAAGTATGATCTTTTTCAGCTAAATAGATTCCAAATAAATACGCATGCTCCCGGTTTATAAATTCATAATTCAAAAGCGCCCGATATAAAGCAATTAAAATAGGCATCTGTATTAATATAGGTAAGCAGCCGGCAGCAGGGTTAACATTATGTTTTTTATAAAGCTCCATAATTTTCTGCTGCATCTTTTGTGGGTCTTTGTTTTTATATTTTTCTTGTATTTCTTTAATTTTTGGGGCCAGCTGCTGCATCATTTTCATTGATTTCATCTGCTTCTTACTTAATGGATACAGAACGATCTTAATAGCTACAGTTAGCAGTATGATGGCCAGAGCATAACTGGGAAATCCAATGGAGCCAGTGAAAGCATACAGTGAATCAATTATGTATCTCATTCCATTAACAAGGGCATCCCACAAAACTCATACGCCTCCCTTTTATATCACAAGTCAATTAAACAGGATCATATCCACCCGGGTGAAAGGGGTGACATTTAGATAATCTTTTAATAGTCAGCCATAGGCCTTTAATTACTCCATATTTTTTAACAGCTTGTATAGAGTATTCAGAACAGGTGGGATAAAACCTGCAGGAACGAGGCTTTAAAGGAGATATAACTTTCTGATAAATTATCAAACAAAAAATTACTGCTTTCTTAATCAAAATTTCATCTCCCGGCTTTTCGTTTTAATTTTTTTAATACTTTAAATACACTTTCCTGCAGTTCCCAGTAGCTGCATCTTTTGGCGGGTATTCTAGCAATAATTATATAATCATATCCCTGGTCAAATTTATCAATATTTAACCGGCATATTTCTTTTAACCTTCTTCTAATTTTATTTCTTACCACCGCTTTGCCTATTTTTTTGCTGACAGTATATCCAAACCTTGCCGTCGATGAGCTGTTTTTTATCTTATATATTACTACATTTTTGTCAGCAGCAGAATACCCATGATTATATACTTTTCTAAATTCTTTATTTTTTTTTATAGTAATCAATTTTATTCCCTTACTTTTACTCATATATCCTTATTATATTTGTTTTTGTATAGATTAACCAGCTTAAAAAAAGGTTATACAAAATTGTAAAAGGCCACCAGAAAAAGCGGCCTTATGCTGAGAGTCTTTTTCTTCCTTTTTGTCTTCTCCTCTTTAATACGTTACGCCCACCCGGAGTAGACATTCTTTTTCTGAACCCGTGCAGTCTTTTGCGCTTTAATTTTTTAGGTTGATATGTTCTCTTCATAATCTAATCCCCCCTCAATATTGTTATCAAAATTAATAATTTTTACCAGAGAATAAATTACAGACATACATATTGATTATATATAATACTTTAAGTGTCGTCAAGAAAAGCACAGGCT
>JACDOL010000084.1 GCA_017656165.1 Desulfotomaculum sp. | reverse complement strand
TTCTGTGAGAGGGATAACGCCGTAGCAAATTACTGCGGCGTTACCCTACTCGATTCGGTATTTTTTTTAAAAAAGCTTCTTATGAATACATAATGATAAAAGATGTCATATTATGTAACAGCTATAAAAAGGAGGTTGTATTTTTTATGCCTCGTTGTCGACGTTGTGGAAATGATACTAGCCTAGCTTCTTCGCTGTTTCCTCCTGCTTCTGATACTGCCAATGCACCTCCTTACGGCCTGGTGGCAAGCTTTTCTGAAGACGGCAGATTATCCACCATGGAGTGCCAAGGAGCCAGCTTGGATGATGCACAGGAGGCCTACGAGGACCCGGAACATTATTTTGATACCTGCCCGTTGTGCGGGGCTAAGGATATTGAATGGTAACAGGCGGCAGGATTTTTCTTCACCAGACAGAATTACTATATACCTAATGTAGAATTTAGACGAACCTTAGGGGGGAGTTTTATTGGAAAATAATATAAGTGGTGAAGATAATCGCAAAGCTAAGGTAAGGGCTAAGATAAGGCTTGATTTTAAAGGTATTGGTAAACCGGGCAGGTTGTTTTTCGGGGGGAAAAATACCGAAAAGGCCGCTGAAGAAGTCAGGGACCAGCAGGTAGCCATGTTTAGGAACGTTCCCATGCAGGGAATACATATTGAAGATATAGATATGAGTACCGAGGTTTATACCATATACGATGACATAAACAATATTGAGGTGGCCTATGCACCTGTAGAACTATTAATTACAGCTGATACGCTGCAGGACCTGCTGCCATTTATTGTAAGGGAAGATTTCCGCAAGGTACAGATTATGGAACCAGCCAGCATACAGCTTTCCGGTTATGAGATAGAACGGCTGCTGTTTCGTTTTTCCGAAGAGATAAATGAATACCGTGAATACTTAAACCGCAAGTACAACGGCAGGTAGGAATATTGAGACACTGCTGTGCATATATAACAACAACAGCTTGTTTAAGGAGAGTTGTTATATGCAGTGCAGCAGGAAATCAATTTTAATGGAAAGAGCGGAAAGATTTTTAATAAGGCTTGTAATAGTCAGCGCTTTGGTGCTGATTATGATTCAAGCACTAGTTGTAAACAATCCATTTTTGAAACCGATAGACGGGGTGGGACTGGATCACAATACTGCTGTAAGCACATCAACTATTAAATGGGATCAACCACATATAACTCTTTACTTGGAAAATTATAGTTCTTTACCTCATTTAAAGGTGCTGGTCAATGGTGACCAGGTGGCTGTATTTGATGACCGCTATACAACTGTGACAGTGCAGGAAGGTGATGTGATACAGATAGATGGTACGTTTTACAACCATAATATTTTAGTAAAAGTACTAAATACCACCGCTGAAGTATTTAATCCGGCAGTAGAAAAACAAATTATAGTTAAGGGAAATGTAGTTGAAGTAGGGCCGGTGAAAATAAAGGACAACAAATAAGCTGCTGCCTTTACGGGCAGCTTTTTTTGCTGCTATCAGTAAAGTAAAAGTTTTTACGCCAAGGTATTTACCGCAGAAATTTGTTTAAATATATGTGCCGGCGTGTTTTCGGAGTGTAAATACCTTTTTTATTATATAGGGAATTTATGGACGTGCTTTTAATAAAAGTATACACTTAACAAAAATATAATTTTACAGGGGGTTTAAAGAGTGAAATATCGCCAGCTGGGAAAAAGTGGTATAAAGGTATCTGTCATTGGTTTCGGCGGCATTCCCATCCAGAGGATCTCTTATAAAGAAGCAGAAAAAGTAGTGAATAAAGCCCTGGACATGGGTATTAATTTTTTCGATACTGCCAGGGGATATACCGACAGTGAAGCGAAATTGGGACAGGTATTGAAAAAAAGGCGGAGTGAAAGCATAATAGCCACTAAATCCATGGCCAGGAGCAGGGAAGAAATGTCTTCTGACATTAAATTAAGCTTGGAAACTCTGGGTGTTGATTATATTGACTTGTACCAGCTGCACAATGTTAAGGACCAGGCTGCTTTAGAAAAAGTGTTTGGTCCGGGCGGGGCAATGGAAGCACTGCAAGAAGCTCGTAAAGATGGTTTAATTAAACATATCGGCATTACAGGTCATATTCCAGGCATCTTAGTAGAAGCGCTGAAAAATGAGGAGTTAGAAACTGTGCAATTTCCCTTTAATGCAGTGGAAGTGGACGGCAGCAGTGAACTTATGAAGCTGGCCGAAAAACAAAACGTCGGTTTGATTATTATGAAACCCCTGGCCGGGGGTGCATTAACTAATACCAGCCTGGCGTTAAAGTTTATTCTTTCTCATCCTGTAGGCACAGTAATCCCGGGGATGGATTCAGAAGAGCAGGTGGAGAAAAATGCAGCTGTAGCTGATGGTGAATTTGAATTCTCCGAGGAAGAAAAAAAGATTTTAGCTGAAGAAACAGAAAAACTGGGCACCAGCTTCTGCCGCCGCTGTGAGTACTGTCAGCCTTGTCCACAGAATGTAAACATTCCAATGATATTCTTGTTGGACGGTTATTACACTAGATATGACTTGAAAAGCTGGGCTAATGAACGTTATAAAACTCTTCCGGCCAGGATAGAGGACTGTGTGCAGTGCGGCCAGTGTGAGGAGAAATGTCCCTATGACCTGCCCATTAGAAAAATGCTTATCGATGCAGGTAAGAGGCTGACTGCACAATAATTATGTCAAGGGGGAGGGCTCATGAAAAAGATATCAATCTTTTTAACTGCAGCGTGTATTTTACTGCTGGTGGGTTGTGTGTCCCAGAAACCGCTGGAATACAGGACTCTTAGCGAGGAAGAGTGGCAGAATTTTGCTGAAGAACATGGAATAACTGTGCTGGATGTAGAAGAAATAAAAAAATCCACTAATGTTTTATTTAAGACAGAAAAAGAGATAGGGCTTTACAGTTTGTCAGTGGATTCTAACGGGGAAATGTTTGTCTACAAAACAAGTTACAATAATAATGCTGATGTTTCACCGGTTTCCATATCTTATCGTACCACCGGTGTCCCACTGGTAGCGGCAATTATTAACGACAAGGGCATAAGGAGTAAAGCGGATAAGATTGTGGTTGAGCTGGAAAACGGTGATACCTTAGAAGAAAGTATTAAGGGAAGGACGGGTATCATTGTAGCCAGTGACAGCCAGGTTAACAGCTATACAGAAGTAAATAAAGTTAAAATCCTAGATCAGCAGGGTGAAATTCTTTACCAGCATTAAAAAACGCCCCGGCTTTAAACAAATGCCGGGGCTTTATAATACAAGCTTATAAAAAACATTATTATTAAAAGGACCCCACAGGCAGTGTGAAGTTTATCAGCAGTTCTATAACCAAGCTTAATATTAGTATAGGACCAGGCAATGACAAAAGTGTTTATTATCTTAAATAAGACTATTTCGTTAAAAGGGATCAGCAGGATAATAAATATTAATACGTCCAGCAGTAACCAGGGTGAATTTTCTTCCATCATAACACTAAAATTTTTCCCCTCACTGCTGATAACATAAGAACCTAATAACGCTGACAAAATATACAGTACCCACAGTGGTCCTGTACCAATGCGGTATATTTGCTGAAAACCATCTAAAAAAAAAGGAAACGACAGGGCGAATATTGATACTGCTGTAACAGCAGTACCAACACCTTTAAATATTTTTAGGTGTTTTTTTATGTGTTTGTTAATACTGTGTTTGGACATATGCACTGTAATTAGTCCAACCAGCAGCCCCACCAAGGGGACAATGGCAGCGGCAGGCTTGGGACCGCAGGCGTCACGGTAAAGAAGATAGAACTGTGCGGTTATATACATGCTGCTTCCCAGTAAGGCGGTTAAGAGAACAGTTGATGATTGTATTTTATATGTAAAATAAAATACTGCTGCATATAAGAATGCTGTTCCAAGCATACCTGCCGGCGTGTAGTAAGGAGAAGCTATTAGGTGTGCTGCCGGCAGGATAGAAATGATTACAAGCAGCAGTATTAAAAATGTTTTCTTTACGGCGTTATTCACAATCACAATATTCCCTTCCTTTTTGTACCGGTATAATAAACTGGTATATTTTTTGTATTCACTGTGTTCATAACATTATTTTATAACTCATATAACAGGTTATCAACTATACATATAGAAAGTTACATTATATCTAAAAATTACGGGGAGGGGTTTCAGTGACGGATTACCGTAAAATGTGGCAGGATTTGGGTATGGACCTGGAAAAACATGATGAACTTTTATCAATTATACCAGAAGTTTATGGGGAGCTGTTTGTTAACCAGGAAAAAAGACCATCCAGCATGGAATATTTTGACTTTGTTATGTCAGAAGTGCACGGCCTCCGGGTAAAAGAGCTTTTAGACTTACAGGATAAAGGAAAAAAAGTGATTTCTTCTTTCTGTGTGTTTGTGCCAGAAGAATTAATACTGGCCACCGGCGGAGCATCCATTGGCCTGTGTGCTGGGGCACATTATTCGGTTCCTATTGGAGAGAAAGTACTTCCTCGTTCATTATGCCCGTTAATTAAATCTTCTCTGGGCTTTAAACTGGGAGGATTGTGTCCTTATTTTGAAGTATCGGATTTTGTGGTTGGAGAAACCACCTGTGATGGAAAGAAAAAAGCATGGGAAATATTGGGTGAATATCACCCCACTTACGTAATGGAACTGCCCCAAAAAAGAGGAGATTCCGATAAAGAATTATGGCTTAAGGAAGTATACAAGTTCAAAGAAAAGGTAGAAGATGAGACAGGCACAGCCATTACCCCGGAAAAACTTGCTGAGGCTATTAAATTGGCCAACAGGCGCCGTAAGGTGCTGCAGCGGCTGTATGATACCCGGAAGAACGATCCTGTACCCATTAGCGGCAAAGACGCTATGCTTATTACCCAGTTGAGCTTTTTTGATGATCCGGAAAGATTTATTGAAAAAACAAATGCTCTTTGTGATGAATTAGAAGAAAAAGTATCTAAAGGTGAAGGTGCAGCTCCTAAGGGTACTCCACGCATTTTAATAACAGGAACTCCTATGCCTCTTCCCAGCTGGAAAATACATCACATCATTGAAAGCAGCGGTGCTGTAGTAGTATGTGAGGAGTCTTGTACAGGTACCCGCTATTTTGAAACCCTGGTGGACGAGACCAAAAGTGACCTAGATGAACAGCTTAAAGCTATCAGTCAGCGGGCCTTAAATATAAATTGTGCCTGCTACACGCCTAATGTAGGGCGCATTGAGGATATAATCCGCCAGGTTAAAGAGTATAAAGCTGACGGTGTGGTTTATTATTCACTGCAGTTCTGCCAGTCATACAGCGTTGAGTATTACAAGGTTGAAAAAGCACTAGAGGAAGCTGGCATTCCCGTGCTGCGCCTGGAAAGTGATTACAGTGATGAAGATGCAGGTCAGCTGAAAACTAGGGTAGAGGCCTTCTTGGAGATGATAAAATAAACATGATTACGGCAGGAATTGATGTAGGTTCTACAGCAGCAAAGGCAGTTTTATTAAGAGACAGGGAAATATTAGGATGGGCTGTGCAGCCCACTGGCTGGAGTCCTAAAGAAGCTGGGAAAAATGTTTTTCAGGAAGCAGTTAAAAGTGCTGGGGTTTCTGCAGGCCAAATAGAAAAGGTTGTAGGTACCGGCTACGGTCGTGTTTCCCTGGATTTTTTAGATAAAGCAGTGACGGAAATATCCTGCCACGCCATGGGAGCTCATTTTTATTATCCAAATAATGAAGTTATTATTGACATTGGCGGTCAGGATAGTAAGGTTATCTTGAAAAATGACCGGGGCAAGGTAGTTAATTTCTTAATGAATGACAAATGTGCTGCCGGAACCGGCAGGTTTTTGCAGGTTACCATTAACAGCCTGGGACTGGAACTGGATCAGCTGGATAAGCTGCCTGCAGCAGAGCCTGCCAACATCAACAGTATGTGTACAGTATTTGCAGAATCGGAAGTAATCAGCCTTTTAGCAGGAGGGACAGCAAAGGAAAGTATTGTGGCCGGGCTGTTAAAATCTATTGCCAAGCGTGTATCCACAATGGCAAGCTCTATGCACAAGAAGTCTGACATTACTTTTACTGGGGGTGTGGCCCAAAACAGACTGCTTAGGGAGATGCTGGGCCGGGAATTAAAGGCCGGGGTAGTTGTGCCGCCAAACCCGCAAATTATTGGAGCATTGGGAGCTGCACTAATAGCTCAAAATATATAAAATACTGCTGCATAAGATTCTTGTCCTGCTGCTGGGTACTCCTTACCAGTATCCTTGCTGTGGTCCTTATGAACAGAAGTAAAAAATACTTAAAACCCGCCGTTCAACAGGCGGGTTTTTAAATATATACATCCAAGGAATTTACCGGAGAAAACGATAGCCGGCAAATGCAGGGGGTATTGTTTGCAAAAAGTCGATTCTTAAGTATTCATATTGGCTGAATAAATATTCCAGTGAAAGAGATATTAAGCCTTAACAATTTAAAAAAAATACCCTACATTAAATCATATAAAGCACAATTTTTACATTTAATCATATTCTGATTCTAAAGTTAAACCGGCCAGGTTGTACTGGAGTGAAGTTTAATGACTAAGTATAGGATTATAGCTTTTGATGGTGGGGGTGTGCGGGGAGTATTAACAGTTAACATATTAAAAAGGTTAAATAAAATATTTCCAGATCTAATAAATTCAGTAAATTTATTTGCAGGCACGTCTACCGGTTCATTTATTGCTCTAGCTTTAGCTTACGGGTTAAATGTTGATGAATTGGTTAATATGTATACCATAGAAAGAGCACGGTATATTTTTTCACCCCGGAATATATTATTATTTAAACCAAAATACAATAATGTTCATTTAAGACAGGTACTTGAGGGTATGTTTCCTGCAGACCTGCGGCTGAAGGACTTAAAACGCAGCGTCATTATACCGTCATTCAGAGTTAATACCCGCAGTTCAACCAGATGGGAACCGGTATTTTTTAATAATTTTCCCGGTTCTGATACAAAGAATGAGTATGTTATAGATGTAGCCCTGGCCAGCAGTGCAGCGCCAATTTATTTCCCTTCTCACCACAATTATATTGATGGAGGGGTTGTATCAAATAACCCCAGTGTGGCTGCAATTGCTGCTGCAGTAGATAAAAAAGCCGGAAGACAAAAACTTGAAGACATTCATCTTCTGAGTATAGGAACCGGATATATCCCACATAAAATTAACAAAAGCACTCAAAGGTGGGGAGCCCTGCAGTGGATGTTAAATCCTAACCCTCATTTTCCACTTTTAAGTGTTTTGTTTGATGGAGATGTGGAAGCGGATTCGCTGATTGCCTCCCAGTTTCTAGTGAACCGGTATTTTCGTGTAAATCCCATGTTAAAAGAAGTAATTCATCTTGATGAGTACAGTAAAATTCCCCAGTTAATTACCCTTGCCAGAATGTATAATGTTAAGACCGCTGTTAAATGGATAAAAAAGTACTGGTTTTAATTCTGTTTCTGCTGTTGTTGATTTTTACCTGGTGCTGTAATATAATAACTTCAGCTTATGAACAGCACTCCACCATTGGAGTGCATTTTAATTAGGTGAGGTGTAGGGCATGAACAAGTTTTCCCTTCAGGGAAGCAGGAAAGTGGCGAAAGTAGCCATTGAAATGGCTCTTACTGAAAACCGTGAGCAGGAGAAGGAATTTAAAAATAAATACATAAAAGAAGGTATTAGAGTTGCTGCAGTAGACTATGGTGGGGATTTTATCTCTTCGGTAAACAAAATAATTGAAAGGGCAGTTGTTGCTGCTAAAAGGGAGAATGTAATCAGGGAGATTCATGCTGATGAAGGGGCTGTTGCTGGTGCAACCAGGGAAGCTCTATCCATTGTTATGCCCAAGGCAGTTGGACTAAATGTAGGGGGTAAAATTGGTATCGCTAGACAGGGTGATCACGTGATTGTGGCGGTGTTTTTTGGTGTTGGCCTGCTGCATCTGGATGAAGTGGCTATCGGCCTGGGACATAGGGCTGTTTCTTCAATAGATTAACTTTCAGTGTAAAATCATGTTAAGAAGGGTGGAAGTATGGGGGATATTATTATTAGAGGCATTCGAGGTGCAACCACAGTAAGTAGAAATACATCCCAGGAAATAACAGAAGCCACCCAGGAGTTATTAAATACAATAGTGTATGAGAATGACATTAATTTGGATGACATTTGCAGCGTATTTTTTACTGTAACAAAAGATTTAAACGCCCAGTATCCTGCACGGGCAGCCAGAGAAATGGGATGGACTAATGTGCCGCTGTTATGTGCGCAAGAAATAGATGTACCTGGTGGTTTGCCCCAGTGTATACGGGTACTAATGCATGTGAATACCACAAAAAAACAGGATCAAATTAAACATATTTACCTGCGCCAAGCTTCCAGGTTGCGGCCAGACTTAACAGATAAATAACCCGGGGATTTAAATTTAAGTAAAGGAGCAAAACATCCTTTACTTTTTATTTT
>JACDOL010000083.1 GCA_017656165.1 Desulfotomaculum sp. | reverse complement strand
CTTCTGCTGAGCCTCCTGAAAAAGTGTTTGAAGGTACTTAACCTGTAGTTCCCCGGTCCGGCTGTGATCAGAAGTTATATAGGCATCCACCGGGGTGTTCAGCGGGAGGGTTTCCAGCGCTATAACTTTGATATTATTTTGAGCCAGCTGGCGGACCATGTCCGGGGCAGCGGACGGGTCAGTAACCTGCAGGATTACCGCTTTAACTTTCTCTTCTATTAATTTTTGAATATCCTTCATCTGCTGGTTGGGATCACCCTTGGCATCCATCCAGGCAATCTGTGCTTTATCCTGTTTTTTCGCTTTATCAAATATTTTTTTCATTACCTGGTTGCCGTCTCTCTGCATGTCAGCCACGCTGACACCAATTTTAGGTCCCTTTTGGGGTGCCGGCTTTTTTTCCCCACCACCGCCCGGGCAGCCCGAACACACCAGCACCAGCAGTAATGACACCAGTATATATGTAAAGCGGCGAAACATTTTCTCACCCTTTCAAACCCTGTTTACTGCTATTATGCTTATTTTTTGATTTTTTATTGAAACTATTTTTTCTTCATAAAACTTGTCCCCCGGCATATATTGTATTAACCGGCCAGGGGAGGTTTTTTTATATTTATGAAAGGGAATATCCTGCAGCAGCTGGCAGAAGTAAAAGATTATTTTGTTGAATTGTTTTCAAGCCGGGAGCAAAAACTGCCCGGTTTAATTGAAATGATTGATAATGCACAGTTAGCTTGGAAAATGGCAGTTGACCAGCTCAACTACTGCGATAAAGATATGCTGGACTATGTAATTTTCGATATACATGCCAAAGAACGGCGCTTTATGACCCTTTTAATGCAGGCCAGAAAACAGGGAGTGGCCGCCTGGAGCGGGGGGGAAAGTCACGAAAAGTTCTCACCCCGGAAAGAAGCATAAACAAAAAAATAAAAAATGCGGGGTAAACAGCACTCCTGTTCACTCCGCATTTTTTATTTTTTTGTACTCATCCCGGATTTTTTGAAAATCTTCCCATACCGGTTTTTTCTTGCTGGGATCCCGCAGCAGTGCCGCCGGGTGGTAAGTGGGCATTATTTTTATCCCGCTTTTACTTTCCAGCCACTGTCCTCTCAACTTTGTAATCCTGGCATCGGGTTTAATTAAGTTCTGCAGGGCAGTACTGCCCAATAAAACTACAATTCGCGGTGAAATGGTTTCGATCTGCTGCCAAAGCCAGGGCAGGCAGGCCTTGGCCTCTTTGCGGGTGGGTACGCGGTTCCCGGGCGGGCGGCATTTTACAATGTTCGCTATATACACTTCTTCACGTTTAATTTCTGCTGCCGCCAGTATTTTATTTAAAAGCTGGCCGGCAGCACCGACAAAGGGCTTTCCCTGCAGGTCCTCGTCCCTGCCGGGACCCTCACCAATTAGCATCAACTTGGCCCGGGGACTGCCGTCACCAAAAACAATGTTAGTTCTTCCACTGGCCAGGCCGCACCGCTGGCAGCCCTGAATTTCTTTTTCAATTTGTTCTAAACTCATGCTATCCCTCACCTGCTGCTTTTATCTTTATTTACTTTTTAACAGGATTATAGTTAATTCCTGCTTCAGCTTTAATGATATATATTTATTTTTTTGTATAATTACCTTTCATTGTTAAAAGAATAAAAATAAAATAACAAGGATCATGCACATAATCAGCATAATTGTAGTTGGCTATTTGGGATACTATATCCTAGCAGGAATGAGAATGTAATAATATAAAAGGAGGATATTGAAATGGCATTTACCTTTGATTTGAAACAGGCCAACAACAGCTGGGATAACTGGAAAAGCTACCTGGGACAGGCTGTGGAGTATGCCGAGGAACTGGGCATGTCCGAGGACCGCATTGCCAGCCTGGCCACCCAGGCCGGTGCAGTGCTGGCAGAAAACGTACCGCCTACCAACCCGGAGCAGAAAGCCGTGAAAGAATTGTGGGATGTGGCAGACAACAAGGAGCGGGAAGTAATCGGCCGCTTGATGACCAAGCTGGCAAAGAAAAGCAGGTAAACGCAGGGGCGTGATTTATCACGCCCCAAAATCATTAATCCCGCCAAATTCGTTTAATGGTGCATGGGTTCGATAAATCGTACCCCTACAGGCGCAGGGGCGTAATTTATCGCGCCCAGGTCTTAAATCTTTTCAGCCATTTTTTCAACAAGGACCCGGGGGTGGTAAACTCCATATACGACCTTTCTTCCCCCTCGGGCACCGGCAGAACTCCAAAGGGTATATCCGGCACTATTTTTACCAGTTCCCGCCGGTAGGCCTTATCTTTTTCACTGACAAAAGCTATCTCCACTAAACCTTGATTCTGGTGAAGCATATATTCCAGTGCCCCTTTATTAAATAACGCCACCCCGTTTATGGTTAAAATAATGTCCCCGGACCGCAGGCCAGCTTTCCACGCAGCTGTCCCGGGTACCACATCCAGCACTTTTACGCCCTGACCGGAGGGCACATACAGGGCCTTATTGGCCAGTTCAATTTTTTTATTAAGATATATTACAGCTTCATGCCCCAGGGGTGAAAACAGGGCCGCCATTAAAGCCGCAGGCTCATACCTGCCGGAGAGAACAGCCAGCACCAGCAGCACCATGCTGTAAAGGGCCAGGTACTTGGCAGAAAGGCGGGACTTTTCCCTGGGATTCCTGGCGGTGGCTATATCACCGTATCCCAGGCCGGCCACCACAGGAAATAGGCTGTACACCAGTGTATCCAGCTGTGCTTCTAACTCCGGCTTAATCAGCGGCCACCAGTCCGGCATTTCTACACCCGTCTGCGGCAGCTCAGTTTGCCCGATTACTATTAAAGCCACCACCGGGATAGGCCAAAAACGCTGCAGGATAAACCCCCCCACCAGGCGGTCTTTTCCCAGCTTTATGTAAGAGGGCACCGCCCCTAAATGACCGCTGAAATAAATCAGCACACTTTCCACCATGTGCAGTATGGCCACCAGCCCCAGCACCTGAGGAGGGCTTACAGCAGGCCAGCCGAAAATTATATTGGAAAGAGCTAATATTCCCCCGGCATAAGCAAAACATAAAAACCGGGCATCAATGAGCATCAGCAGTATGGCCAGGGGCCATATATACTGGAGACCAGAGCCGGACAGTGTTAAACCTACAAAAAGCATAAGCATGCTGCCCAGCAGGCCGCCCAAAACACCATAACCTGTCGCCTGCAGGGCATCCGGCCACCACCGGCCGTGGGTAAAACCAAAAAATTTCTGCCTTAGTTTTAACATCCGCTGGTACTGAACAGCCACCAGGATTATTACCAGGTAAAACAGGGGGTTAAGAATAAATGAAAGCATCTGCTTCAGCACCAGCGGCAGCAGTTCAAAAATTGGAAACACACTGTCACCCCAGGTTAAAATTTTTTAAATTAATTGCTGTAAGGGCGCCACAAAATGGCGCCCTTGTAAAAACTCAGCCTTTCAGCTGTTCTTCTAATATTTCTACCGCCTTCTGCAGCTGTATATCTCTTACAGCATCCAGCGGCTGTTCCACATTAACGTCAGGCTTAATACCTTTTTTATTGATATCCTTTTTATCCGGTGTTAGGTACCGGGCAGTGGTTAACTTCAGGCCGGCCCCGTTGTCCAGCGGGAATACTGTCTGCACCACTCCCTTTCCAAAGGTGGTGGTGCCAACTAAAGTACCCAGCTGGTGGTCTTTGATAGCTCCGGCCAGAATCTCCGCGGCACTGGCGGTATGCTGGTTCTGCAGTACAACCAGCGGTATGTTTAAACCCGGCTCGTGAGCTTCAAAAGTGTAATCGCTCCCGGCCTTGTAATCAATATGAACTATTGGTCCCTCAGCCACAAACTGGTCTGCCACCCAGGCAGCTGATCTCAGTTCACCGCCGGGATTATTGCGCAGATCCAAAATCAATCCTTTAATATTTTTCTCCTGCAGCTTTTTCAGCTTCTTTTCAAGTTCATCAGGAGTATTGTCATTAAATTGAGTTATTATTATGTAACCTATTTCTGTATTTTCCAGTACCTTTCCTTCCACTGTGGGAACCCTGATTTCTTCTCTAACCAGGGTAAAATCTTTTTCTTCCTCCCCACGAAGTATGGTGAGAGAAATTTCTGTCCCCACCGGTCCCCGCATCAGGTTAATGGCGGTATCCAGGTCTATACCCCTGGCATCTTTCCCGTCAATTTGAGTTATTTTGTCCCCGGCTTTAATACCGGCTTTATAAGCCGGCGTACCCTCGTAGGGGCGTACAACTGTTAAGTACTCGTCTTCCAGTCCCACCAGGATTCCCAAACCGCCGAAGGAACCGTGTATTTGTTCGTTCAGCTTTTTATAAGTTTCCGGATCAAGGTAGGCAGAATAAGGATCATCAAGGGATTCAACCATTCCCCGGATGGCACCCTCTACCATTTCACCAGCAGTCACATTGTACAAGTACTGGGTGCGAACTAAAGAAATTACTTTAAATAAATTGCCTAGGTTATTGTAATTGGTAAGCAGTATGAATCCAGCAGCCGATGCCAGCAAAAAAGCCACCACCAAGGCAGCGGCCAGCACCTTTTTTAAAGCCCTGGACCTGAATCCTCCAAACTTCAATTTTAATACGTCACCTGCCTGATTTTTTATGTCTATTATACTACACCAGGCTGCCATAAATTACAACTTAGCGGACAAACGCTAAAAAAGCTGCAGGGCCGCCACCTGTGCGCCCTGCTGTTACCTTAAATATTTCATTGGGTCAACTGCCGTCCCGTTTTCCATCACTGTAAAATGCAGGTGAGGACCGGTAGACATCCCTGTACTGCCAACCTTACCGATTACCTGGCCCTTGTTTACCCACTGGCCGGTGCTGACCAGCTGCTGGGAAAGGTGAGCATAAAGCGTGGTCACTCCCCCACCGTGGCTCAGCATTACCACTTTCCCGTATCCCTGCATATACTGGACTGCAGCAACCTTACCTCCCTGGGCAGCCACCACGTTAGCCCCGTTAGGGGCAGCAATGTCTATCCCGTTGTGCATACGGTACTTTTTCAAAATGGGATGCAGGCGCTGTCCAAAGGGCGAGGTTATCCTGGAATACCCGGGTACCGGCCAGGTAAATTCCCCTCCTACGTACTTAGAGCCGCCGTTCTGCTGGGCTATTTTACGCAGCAGTTCCTGCTCCTGCTTCTCCAGTCGGTCCAGCTCCCGTTCAAACTGCTCCAGGTTTTGCTGGGCATTCCTTAAGATCTCCAGCCGTTCACCCTGCCGGGAAGCCAGTTCCATCTTAGCCCGTTCCTGCTGCTGGCGCATGGCAGCCAGTTCTTTCAGCTTTACTTCCAGGTCGCTTTTCTTAACTTTAATTCGTTCCCTTTGTACTGCTATCTCATCTATAATTTCCTTGTCCTGCTCCATTATCTTTTTCATCAATTCAAACCGGTTAATAAAATCGGAAAAACTCTTGGCGTCAAGCAGTACTTCCAGGTAGCTGACATCACCGGCCTGGTACATGCCTTTCAAACGTTTTCCCAGCAGCTCTGTGGTTTCCTCCAGCTTTTTTTCTGCCTGTTCCAGTTCAGCCTCGGTTTTATCCAGTTTTTCTTCTGTGAGGGCAATACGGTAATTAAGATCAGCAATTTCCCTGGATTTTTGGTTGATAGATGCATTTAACGCCGCCACCTGCTGGGTAATACTCCTGACCTCACCTTTCTTTTCGTTAACTATTTGTCTAGTTTGCTCTGCTTTCTGCCGCACCTCTTGAAGTTTTTCCTCCAGGTCAGAACCAAAAGCAGCTGTAACGGCACCGGTCAACAGGCAGGAAGACAGGAACAAGGCCAGGACTTTCTCCCAAATGCCGGAACTCAAACCATAAACCTCCCTGCTTAGGTTTTTTTATCCGCTAAAAAGCGGTGAATGGAAATAAAACTGCCAAAGATACCAATAAAAAATCCCAATGCCAGTAAAAGACCTGAAACTCTTACCAGTACATCTTCACCGGTTACCAGGGTAATGAAGGGCAGCGACTGCCCCACCTTGTTAACCAGGGCAAAATATCCCAGGTTGACAGCCCCTGCTGCCAGCACTGCCCCTATCAGCCCCATTATCAAACCTTCCATCAGGAATGGAGCGCGAATATACCAGTTTGTTGCCCCCAGCAGCTTCATGATTGAAATTTCCCGCCGGCGGGCAAAAACCGACATCCGGATGGTGGTAGCAATCAAAAATACCGCCGCCAGACCCAACACCCCGAGCAGTGTAAAGCCGGCTGCCCGCAGCCAGTGCGTTAAGGCCAGCAGCTTTTCTACTACTCCTTTGCCGTAGCGCACCATCTCTACACCTTCTAATTCTTCAAATGACCGGGCCAGTGCAGGAACATGGTTAGCATCTTCTGCTTTTACCCGGTAGGCATCCGGGAGGGGGTTCTCTTCCAGGCTGTCTAATATCTCAGCCCGGTCGCCCAGGCTCTTTTTCATTTCTTCCAGTGCCTTTTCTTTAGATACAAACTTTACTTCGGCCACGCCGGTGGTGGATTTAATTTTACTGCCGATGTTTCTTACTTCTTCAGATTCCAGGTCCTGTTCCAGGAATATGCTGATTTCCAGCTTTGATTCCAGCTGCTGGGCCAGGTAATCAATGTTCATAACCAGCAGCAGTGAACAGCCTAATATGATAAGAGATATGGTTACTATAGATATGGACGCCAGCGTCAGCCAGCTGTTCCTTAAAAGCGAAACCAGTGCCTCTCGTAAGCAGTATACAGGGGTGCTAATACGCAAAGCCGTACACCCCGCTCTCCTCGTCGCTGATTATTTTCCCGTTGGAAATCCTAATAACCCGGCGTTTCATGCTTTCTACAATGTCCCAGGCGTGGGTGGCCATAATAATGGTGGTTCCGGACCTGTTGATACTGTTAAATAAATCCATAATGTCCTTGGCTGTCTCCGGGTCCAGGTTCCCGGTGGGTTCATCAGCTAAAATTAATAACGGGTTGTTGACAATGGCCCTGGCTATGCCCACCCGCTGCTGTTCCCCGCCTGAAATCTGTGCCGGGTAGCAGTCAGCCTTGTCCAGCATCCCTACCCGCTGCAGCACTGCAGGGACAGCCTTTCGAATATACTTGCGGGAAGCACCGGTAACTTCTAAAGCAAAGCTGACGTTTTCAGCCACCGTTTTCTGCGGCAAAAGCCGGAAATCTTGAAATACCATCCCAATTTTCCTTCTCAGGTAGGGAATTTCCCTGGAACGCATCCGGGCAATATTTCTTCCGTTAAACATAACCTGCCCCCTGGTGGGCAGTTCCTCCCGGTAAATCATCTTCATCAGCGTGGATTTCCCTGCCCCGCTGGGACCTACCAGGAAAACAAAATCTCCTTTACGTATGCGAAGGCTGACATCAGACAGCGCCTTTACTCCATTGTCATATATCTTGGTTACGTTGTAAAAATGAATCAATTTCTGCCACCACCTTGCTGCAACTCGTCAAGATGTCAATATATTCCAGTTAATATTCAAAATTTCACTACACCCCTGTACCTTTTCGACGGCAAAAGGCATTTTCCTTTTGGAAAGTATTTAATAAAAATAAAAAGCACCACAAAAGACTGCATATACAGTCTTTTGTGGTGCCTGCGGTTATACATATTACTTGTTAATTTTCTTTTCTATCACTTTGCTCACTGCATCTATAATTGCGCCGGCGGTGAGACCGTAGTGCTCCATTAATTCTGCCGGCTTACCGGACTGTCCAAACACATCTCTAACTCCCACCCGTTTCATGGGTACCGGACAGTGCTCACAGAGCACTTCAGCCACCGCACTGCCCAGGCCCCCGATAATGCTGTGTTCCTCGGCAGTTACCACCGCCCCGGTTTCCCTGGCCGCATCCACAATGGCGGTGATATCCAGGGGTTTGATGGTATGAACATCCAGCACCCGGGCAAAAATTCCTTCCCGGGCCAGCTGTTCAGCAGCCTCCAGGGCCGCTGCCACCATGACACCGGTGGCTATAATGGTGACATGATCTCCATCCCGCAGTTTAACAGCTTCCCCGGGAGTAAATTCGAAGTTTTCATCATGAATTACCGGCACCCCGGATCGTCCCAGGCGGATATAAACAGGGCCGTCAATTTCAGCTGCTGCCCTGATGGCACCGTCAGTTTCCACTGCATCAGCCGGTACAAACACTGTGAATCCCGGCAGGGCCCGCATAATGGCAATGTCCTCCACCGACTGGTGGGAACCGCCGTCTTCTCCCACTGTGATGCCGGCATGGGTGGCAGCAATTTTTACATTTAAGTGAGGATATGCAATACTGTTCCTAATTTGGTCGTAAGCCCGCCCGGTGGCAAAAACAGCAAAGGTGCTGCAGAAAGGGATTTTGCCTGCTGCAGCCAGGCCGGCAGCGGTGGCCATCATGTTGGACTCCGCTATTCCCATATTAAAAAACCGCTCGGGAAAGTGCCTGCCGAAGTCGTGTGTTTTAGTTGACTTGGACAGGTCAGCGTCCAGCACTACAATATTGGGATTTTCTCTGCCCAGGGCTAAAAGTGTTTCCCCGTAAGCTTCTCTAGTAGCTATCTTTTTACTCAAGGCCGACAACCTCCAGTCTCATTCATCATT
>JACDOL010000082.1 GCA_017656165.1 Desulfotomaculum sp. | reverse complement strand
AGGAGGCTAAAAAAGTGAAAAAAGTTCTTGTCTTGATGATTTTTTTGATTGCACTGCTGATGATGACAACAGCAGCAGGGGCGGAGAATTTAACCCAGGGAGATCTTTTAAAACTATTACCCGGAAAAGATGCTGCTGGTAAATTAACCCGTGCTGATTATGCTGTTATGCTGAGCAGGGCGGCGGGTCTTAATGAAGCCTCGGAGGTTAAGCTTCCCCTGGATGTGCCTGAAGACGCCTGGTATGCAGACAGTATTAAAAGTTTAATGGCTGACGGAATTTTATATGGCTATCCCGATGGAACCGTAAAACCAGAAAAAGAGATTACCAGGGTAGAAGCAGTGGTAATGCTGAGCCGTGTGCTGGGGCTCCCTGTAGTACCTGCTGAAAACGTTGAGATAAAAGGTCTTGAAAAACATGCCTGGGCGGCAGGCCCTTATACCTGGTGCGTCAAGGAAGGATTTCTAGCTGCTGATAAAGATCCTGCTGGTGTAATTACTGCCCAGGAAGCCGACAAGCTGCTGGTGGGTGCCTTTGCCACTGATCAACTGGGTAATGAAATTAACACCCGGATGACTCAGGCCATGAAAGAAGTTAAATCTATGCGTTTAGAAGGTACAATGGGAATGACTGTGGAACTGACACCTGAGGCAGTTAAGGAAATTCCACCGGAACTTAAAAATAACATGGAGTTTAGCGCCAAATTAAATAGTGAAATTAACATGAAGCAGGGGATGTACCAGGAAGTAACTTTGCAGATGCCTAAAGTGGATAAGATGCAAATAGAAGATGTTGTTATGAAACAATATTATACACCAGAAGGAATGTTTGTGAGAATAAACAACCCCAGCACCGGGGAGTCTGAATGGATAAAATATCCTGAAGGAATGCTGCCAGATTTCGAAACATTAGTTAGTCAGCAGAATAATATGGTACCGGAAGATATGCAGCAGTTTTTTCATTACCGGCTTCTCAATGAAGTGAAAATTGACAATGACGATTATTATGAGCTGGCATTCTATGGACGCATAAATGACTTTAATAAGTTTTTGCAGTTTTTAAATCAAAGTATGCCTGGAAATGCAAAGCAGCAGTTTAATGAGAGCAGTGGCTTAATTAAATCAGTATCTTTTATGGGTACAACTATGCTAAATAAAGAAAGTTATCTCCCACTATGGGTGAAAACTAAATCAGTGGTAGTTTTTAATTCCAATTTTAATAATCAGACTTTACCTTTCCGGGCTATGAAGTACAATTATATGATAAATTACAGTGATTTTAATGAAGAAATAAGTATTGAACTGCCGGAGGAAGCAAAACAGGCAGAAGAGTTTCCTGTTGAAGAAAATTAAGTAAAAATTAACCCATATTATGTCAAAATAATTATTGACAGTATAATTAACCCTTGATATTATGTTACTAAATTAAAAGAATATTGTATCACGTATATCCTTGGGAATATGGCCCAAGAGTCTCTACCGGGCAACCGTAAATTGCCCGACTACGTGGGAAAGTGTACCTAGGGTTCCACACCTGTAGGCGGGTGGTTCGGTCCGAGCGGTACAGGCTGGTTAATTAACCAGTCACACCGGCAGGGATAAAAGCCCAGGCGGTAGGTTTCACACGTTTGCAACCTACCTGCCTGGGCTTTTTTACATATACATATATAAAGCAACTGGGGGGATAATCTTGAATTTTTTTAGGAAAAAGATTTTTACTGTAATTGCTGCTGTAATGGTCATGGCCCTCATGCTTGTGGGCTGCGGTGGGGAAAAACAGGGTGAAAACGCAGCAAAAAACACTGAGGATGAAAAAATGAAAGTTGGTTTTATCTATGTTGGACCCACCGGCGATGCCGGTTGGAGTTATTCTCATGACCAGGGGAGAAAATACCTGATGGAAAAACTTCCTTACGTGGATGCTAATTATTTCATGGAAAGTGTACCAGAAGGAGCAGCCAGCGAATCTTATATCCAGCAGCTGGTGCAGGAAGGTTGTGAAGTAATTTTTACAACCAGCTTTGGATATATGGACAGCACAATAAAAGTTGCAGAAAGGAATAAAGATAAAACATTCCTGCATTGTTCCGGGTACAAAACAGCGGAGAACGTTGGAAATTATTTTGGCCGAATGTACCAAGCGCGTTATCTCAGCGGCCTTGTTGCCGGTAAATTTACTGAAAGCAACATGATTGGTTATGTTGCTGCTCACCCTATTCCAGAAGTTATTCGAGGTATTAACGCTTTCACACTTGGTGTTCGGACGGTAAATCCTGAAGCTAAAGTAAAGGTAATATGGACCAATACCTGGTATGATCCGGTAAAAGAAAAGGATGCAGCCAAGGCGCTTTTAGATGATGGTTGTGACGTAATCGCCCAGCACCAGGATACTCCAGGGCCAATGCAGGCAGCTGAGGAGAGGGGTGCCTATGGTATTGGGTACAACAGCGACATGAGTAAAATGGCCCCCAAGGCAGTATTAACTTCTGCGGTTTGGAACTGGGGCCCGTACTACGTTGAAACAATTAAGGCTGTTAAAGAAGGCACTTGGCAGCCTGGTTCTTACTGGGGTGGGCTAAAAGACGGTATCGTTGGTTTAGCACCTTATGGACCTATGGTAGATGATGAAACAAAGAAACTGGTGGATGATAAGAAAAAAGAAATAATCAGCGGTGGATGGGATGTATTTACCGGTCCCATAAAAGACCAAAACGGTAATGTAAAGGTAGCTGAGGGCGAAAAACTTACCGACAGCGAACTGCTGGAAATGAATTGGTTTGTTGAAGGTGTAATTGGTACTATTCCTGAGCAAAACTAATAATTGGGGCAGCCGGCAGGGCTAACTGCCGGTGCCCATTTTACTTGTAAGGGGCGGGTACTTATGAAAAACAGTGCGCTGGTTAAAATGGTGGGTATTACAAAAAAATTCCCCGGCGTAACAGCTAACGATAATGTTAATTTCGAAGTGCAGGCCGGGGAAATTCATGCTTTGTTGGGGGAAAACGGTTCTGGTAAGAGCACATTGATGTCAATACTGTCTGGAATGTATCGTCCAACAGGAGGGCGAATATTTTTAAACGATAAAGAGGTAAGTTTTAAAAATCCCAGGGATGCCATTGCTGCCGGTATAGGTATGGTTCACCAGCACTTTAAGCTGGTAGATGCTTTTACGGTGGCGGAAAATGTGGTATTGGGATCAAAAAAATTAAGTTTTTTTCTTAACATGGATAAAATTGAGAAAAAATTAGCACGGCTTTCTGAAAGTTATGGACTGGGAGTTAATCCCTCAGCTAAGGTTTGGCAGCTGTCTGTGGGCGAGAGGCAGCGGGTTGAAATTGTAAAAATGCTGTACCGGGGGTCTAAAGTCTTAATTTTAGATGAACCTACAGCGGTTCTTACGCCGCAGGAAACCAGGGAACTGTTCGCCACTTTGAGAAAAATGACTGACCGGGGTCATGCTGTTATTTTAATTACCCATAAAATGCAGGAGGTAATGGAAGTAGCAGACCGGGTTACTGTACTTAGGCGCGGCAAATCAGTGGCTACATTAAAGCGCAGTGAGGTTACCCCAAAATACTTGGCTAAGTTGATGATGGGGCAGGATTTACCTGAAAGCATAAAAAGGCAGAAAAGAATTATTGGAAAAACTGTACTGAAAATGTCTGGTGTTAATGTAGAAGGTGAGGGGCACCGTCCCAACTTAAACAATATAAACCTTTCTATCAGGGCAGGTGAAATAGTAGGTATTGTAGGGGTAGCAGGCAACGGTAGGCGTGAGCTGGCAGAAGTGATTGTAGGTTTGCGCAAAATATCCAGTGGGCGTATCCAAATTTGCGGCAGAGATGCTGCCAATAAATCTCCCAGGGAAATTATAGATGCTGGTGTAAGCTACATTCCCGATGACCGGTTGGGTACAGGGTTGGTGCCCAACCTTGGAGCGGTGGATAATTTAATTATGAAGAGCTATAAAAGCCAGGAACTGGCTAAGGGCGTATTCATTAATTTTAAAAAGGCTAAATTGTACACAGAAAAGTTAATTAATAATTTTGGAGTTAAATTGACTAGTGAAAGTGCACCAGTTAGTTTATTATCCGGGGGCAACCAGCAGCGCCTGCTTCTGGCCAGGGAATTAGCCAATAACCCCCGGCTGGTGATTGCTGTCTTTCCATCCAGGGGATTAGATATTGCTGCCACGGAGGCAGTTCACAAGCTGCTGGTTAATCAAGCGGAACAAGGAGCCGCAGTGCTGTTAATATCAGAAGATCTTGATGAAATATTTAAACTTTGTGACCGGGTAGGGGTGCTGTACAAAGGATGTTTAATGGGTGACTTGCCCATAGAAAAAGCTACTATAGAGCAGATAGGCCTTATGATGCTGGGATCATCACAATCGGAGGTAAAAGCTTCATGAATTTTCCAATAACCCTGGAAAAAAGAATTTCTGCTTCACCGGTGGCAAGTTTAACAATACCATTAATTTCAATTATTCTGGCATTGGCAACCGGGGCAGTATTCCTGTGGTTGGCCGGACATGACCCGTTTAAGGCTTACTCAGCTATGTTTAAAGGTGGATTTGGAACTGTTTACGGGTTATCTGAAACAGTGGTTAAAGCTATCCCGTTAATGATATGTGCACTGGGTATTTCGCTGGCTTTTAGAATGCAGTTATGGAATATTGGAGCTGAAGGACAGTTGTACATGGGGGCTTTCGGTGCTACCTGGGTAGCTTTGACAATCCCGGATGCACCATCCTTATTTTTGCTCCCGGCTATGTTTTGTGCAGGCATGATTTGTGGGGGAATATGGGGTGTTTTGCCCGCTATACCCCGGGCATACCTAGGAGTTAACGAAATTATTAGCACACTGATGCTGAATTATGTGGCAATATTATGGGTGGATTACCTGGTTTATGGACCTTGGAAAGATCCAGAGGGATTTAATTTTCCCCTTACTGCGCAATTTTCTGAAAATGCTTTGCTGCCTACTTTTGGTGATACCAGAATACATGCTGGTATTTTATTTGCACTGGTAATTGCATTATTAATACACTTTGGAATTAAGTATACCCGCTGGGGGTTTGAAATAAGAATAATTGGGTTAAGTCAGAATGCTGCCCGCTATGCAGGGATGAATATTCCTAGAAACATTATATTGGTTATGCTGCTGAGCGGTGCTGTGTGCGGCTTGGCAGGTATGGCTGAGGTATCGGGGTTGATGGGACGCCTGCAGCATGGTTTCAGCCCCGGCTACGGCTATACAGCAATTATTGTTGCCTGGTTATCTAAACTGCATCCTGCTGTTATAATAATAGTTTCTATATTATTTGGCGGTTTGCAGGCTGGAGGTTTCAGCCTGCAGAGCAGTGGAGTTCCAGCTGCCATAGTTTCTATGCTCCAGGGAGCAATATTGTTTTTTGTATTAGGTGGAGAAATACTGACCCGTTACCGTATTGTTTTTAAAGGAAGTGCAAAGAAGATAGGGGGTAAAGAGTCATGGAAGCAAGCCTTATAGCGGCTGTACTGGCTACTGCAGTTACTGCTGGAACTCCTATCTTGTTTGCTGCACTTGGAGAGATATTTACTGAGCGTGTGGGGATATTAAACCTGGGTGTAGAAGGTATGATGCTGGTAGGTGCTGTTACCGGTTTTATTGCTGCCTATATAACAGGTAACCCGTGGCTGGGTGCTGCAGCGTCAATGTTAGCAGGTGGAATACTGGCATCTATTCATGCCCTTTTAACTGTAACCTTAAAGGCTAACCAGGTGGTAAGCGGTCTGGCGTTAACCATATTTGGTACAGGGCTGTCTGGATATCTGGGCAAACCCTATATAGGACAGCCTCTGCCAAACCCTTTTTCAGTAAAAGAGCTGCCGCTGTTAAGTGAACTTCCCATTATTGGGCCGGTGCTGTTTAAACAAGACTCCCTGGTTTACTTAAGTTTTCTTTTAGTTCTACTTTCGTGGATATTTATCTTTTACACCAAAGCTGGACTGAACATGCGAGCAGTGGGCGAAAATCCAGGTGCCGCAGATTCTTTAGGAGTAAGTGTCTCTAAAACCAGGTATTTTTACACCATTTTAGGCGGTATGCTGGCAGGTTTGGGAGGGGCCTACCTGTCGTTAGCTTATGCTCCAGCCTGGATGGAAAATATGACAGCAGGACGGGGCTGGATAGCAGTGGCTTTGGTTATTTTTGCTACATGGAATCCTCTTTATGCCCTAGCAGGTGCTTATATGTTTGGCGGCATTGATGCCCTTGGTTTTAGAATGCAGGTTTTAGATCTGCACATTCCTTCCTATTTTTTAAGTATGATGCCCTATATCTGCACGATACTGGTATTGATAATAACCACTTACAGGGCACAGAAAAAAGGTGTGGGTGCTCCCGGTGCCTTGGGTTTATCTTATGACAGGGAAGAACGTTAAATATGACAACATAAGGAAAGTGGGTAATTTAAATGCACCTATTAAGAGATAAAATACTTAAGGAAGGCAAAGTTATATCAGATAACATTTTAAAGATAGATTCTTTTTTAAACCACCAGCTGGATCCATTATTTTTAAAAGCTATAGGAGATGAATTTGCCCGCCGGTATTCTAATCAAGGAGTTACAAAAATACTGACAGTGGAAGCATCAGGTATAGCTGTGGGCTTGATGACTGGGATGGCTCTAAATGTACCGGTACTTTTTGCAAAGAAGAAGCAGTCATCAACTTTAGATCACCGCTATTTTAGTTCCACCATATATTCGTTTACTAAAAAAGAATCCGTAGAAATTTTTGTTTCCAAATCTTACCTGGGTCCTAAAGATAGAGTTTTAATTATCGATGACTTTTTGGCCAGGGGTGAAGCGCTAAGGGGTTTGCGTGAAATTGTAAGGCAGGCCAATGCTGTCCTGGTGGGTGTAGGAATAGTTGTGGAAAAGGCTTTTCAAGATGGAGGCAGAAAACTTCGAGAAGAAGGGGTACGCATAGAATCCCTGGCTCGTATTGCCAGCTTAAAGAATGGTGAGGTAAAATTTTTAGATTAATTAAATTATTATTACCAACAAAAAATTAGCAAATTTTACTTTGGATAGGAACTAACCACCATGCACTTTCGTCAATGTAGTAAAGGAGGTGCATGGCAGTGAAAAGATTCCTAACGGCATTGGCGCTGGGCAGTTTACTGGTTGTCCTACCGGTAGCATATGGAACAGCAACTGAACAATCCTGGACAGATCCGGGAGTAAATAAATACCAACCAAACAAGAATATACCGGTTACCCAGCATAATAAAACTAAGTTTGCACCTGCTTCTGGTAAAAAAATAACATGTGGTGAATTTGCCCGTGTACTGGCTGATACTACCGGGGTAAATACCGGGGACCTAGGGCTTAAAAGTGAAAATCCAATAACCTTAGAAACAGCAGCAGGCGCAGTACTGGAAGTAATAAAAAACAAGGGTATAGATATTGCTGCATTTTCTGATCCAGGTGAACTTGATGATCCGCTGGCCACCGCTAAAAAGTTGGGGCTGGTAAATAACACAGACACAGATAACCAAAAGAGATGCCTGGATATAAAGACATTAGAAAAAATAATAGATAATTTACTATTAACATTAGATTTTCAGGAAGGAAAGGAAAATAGCTACGGTGTAAGTTACATGCTGACTCCCCAGCCGCAGGGATATAAGCTTGAACTTATGTGGGGTAAGAAACCTTCCAGCGGTTATGAAATTAAAATAAAAGAAACCCTTGTTAAAAATAACACCTTATATGTTAAATATGAAACC
This sequence comes from Desulfotomaculum sp., assembly GCA_017656165.1. Taxonomy (GTDB): domain Bacteria; phylum Bacillota; class Desulfotomaculia; order Desulfotomaculales; family Desulfohalotomaculaceae; genus Desulforadius. Next base: position 882 of record JACDOL010000082.1, on the reverse strand, counting down.
AGTGAACCTCAGCCAGGGGCTGCATATTTGACGGTAATAACTTACCCCAGTGATTTTAAAGTAATAGATATTGAGCAAAAGCCTGACCGAGTGGTACTGGTAAAAGAAAACATTTAAAAATTATTCTAAAGGCACGTTGTCAAAGCAGCGTGCTTTTTTATGTTGTTAGAAATATCTTGGCGGTGATATGATCAAAAATTTTTTTATTGATAATCTGAAGCATAATATAAATTTGGCACCAAAAATAAATAGCAGGAATTTTATCAGCTGTGACGAATAGCCATTAGAGCAAAGGAGGTTTAGGGCAGTGATAAAAGAAATCATCTTTCCGCAATTCATAGGTGAGTCAGATGAAGCCTTAATATTGGTGCTGCCTGCCTTAAAAGATGAATTAGCTGACCTGTTTGTAAAATTCCACAGCGGTGAAGAAATAGACTACTGGTTTTCATGGGAACTGGTAATGGTTGATGAAGAGGAATTTTTAATTGTACTAGATATAGATTGGGAAGAAGGAAATGGTATTGTGGTTGGATTTACCACCGAAATGTGGGAAATATTTCGTACTGTGACGTCAAAACAGAACTTAGTTTTAATGTGTGAGTGGGAACTGTTTAGAAATTATGCTAATTCACATTTAGATTTCGGAGAAGAGTTTAAACCTTACGCCCTTTTAATAAGAAATGTAAACAGGGGGTTGTGGAATTTGCTTGAGCAGGCAGAAGAACTGGAAACAGATGAACGGCAGAGGGAAACAATAGACTATTTATTTAAGGTACTTGGTGAACTATATAAACAAAAGTATTTACTGCATTAAAAAAACCAAAATTATGCATTGATATTTAAAAACCCCCAAACATCCAAAATGAAGTTTGGGGGTTAATT
>JACDOL010000081.1 GCA_017656165.1 Desulfotomaculum sp. | reverse complement strand
TAAAGATATATTATGACTGGAAAAATTATTATAGTTTTGATATAGTTTTTTTTTGTAAAGATGTTTAAGGAGGATTTTATGAGGGCAAATGATCTAAGTATCTTAGCGGATGCCAGTACCCTGGAGGAAGTAAAAAATGCTTTTAACAATGGTGCCGAAGGGATAGGGCTTCTTCGTACTGAGAAGTTGTTCGATAATAGTGCCAACAGCTGTCCAGAAGAAGAACAGGTTTCCTTTTACCGGGAAGTCATTAATTTGGCAGGCAGCAGACCTGTTACCATACGCACATATTTTGGTAATCCCCAAGAAGAAATGAAGGGAGATTGGGGGGTTCGTTTTTACATTAATCATCCCGGCGAATTTCAAATTCAGCTCCGTGCAATCTTAAAAGCTGGAGTGCAGGGGAATATTAATATTGTTATTCCGGGTACTGCTGATGCTGAACAATTTAAATGGGTTAAACAGCAGCTGCAGCAGGTTAAACAGCAGCTGCAGGAGCAGAATGTTGATTATAATAATTATTTTAAACTTGGGATAATGGTAGAGATACCGGCAGTAGTAATTTTATTGGAAATGTTAATTCACGAAGTCAATTTTTTTGTTATAGATACGGACAAGCTGCTTTGGAACTTAATGGTTATGGATAAAATTAACAATAATATAGTTAAAAATCCTCTTCAACCAGCTCTACTAAGAGCAATAAAACAAATGATGACAGTTAGGCCTGGAATAAATGTGTCTGTGTGCGGCAGCATGGCCTTGCTGGAACTTTCTGTTCCAATATTAAAAGGTATTGATATCAACAGTGCTATCGTTAAAGAAAGTGATATTCCTAAAATAAAGCGGTTAGCAGAAAGTTTAAATGTAGAGGACTGCCGCAGAATAGCTTCTAAAGCTTTTGCATTATCTAATTCCATGAGGGTCAGTGATTATATAGAAGGAGCTATCAAAAAATTAATTTAATTGACAAATGTGTTATAATTTATTTATGTTTGCTTCTGGCTTAAAGGTTAGGGGGGAAAAATGTGGGAAAGGATAAAGAAGACTTGCTTTTAAATGAAAGGGAAAAAAAATTAATTCGCAACTCCGGGGTACTTATACATTATCCTAAAGGACACACACTTTTTTCTGCCGGTGACGTTGCAGACAGAATATACTTAATTGAAAGCGGGTATGTAAAAATATACCGCATTGCTACTGATGGAAAAAGAGTAACAGTTGGTTCCATTAGAAAATCAGGTGAATTAATGGGGTTGGCAGAAACACTGTATCATGGCGAACGTACCTGCTTTGCCGGGGCAATAAATGATGTAAAAGCAACGGTAGTAACGAAAAAAACTTTTGAAGAATTGCTTCAAGAGCAGCCACTATTAGCCATAAAAGTGGCCAGATTGCTGGGAGTAAGAATGCGGGAAGCTGAGGCCCTTGTACATGAATTAGTGTGCTGGCAGGTACCCGGTCGCCTGGCATTGTTATTGCTAAAAGTTTCGGAGCTTGCTGGTGTAACAACAGAGAAAGGTATAAAAATAGATCTTCGTTTAACACATGAAGAAATGGCTAATATGATAGGTACGTCACGTCAAACCGTGACATCTACACTAAATAACTTTAAGCAGGAAGGCAGTATTAACATGGAAGGTAGAGAGATATATATAATTAACAAAGATAAATTATTAAAATGGATTAAATAAACCAGCCTTTAATTGTTAAGGCTGGCTTTATTATTTCGCGACTATGAAACAAAAATGTCAATTATACCACACAATAGCGTCACATTAAAGACACAATCCGTGTCATAATACAGACAACTTAGTTGTCACACGAAAGACATTTTTAAAATTAATCCTGTGTTAAACTACTTAACAGGCAGGAGAGTCAAGACAAAAACAAAGTGAAAAATAATACTATCATTTGCAAGATATATTAAAAAATAAAAATTTTATATAAAATTATAAATTTTTGGAAAGGGGTGTTGCTGGACAAAATTTAAGCATTTAGGGATTTTATTGGATTATTAGAGGTAGTTATATTTAAAATTTTTTGCTGCTGTTTGCAATAATTATAACTTGCACAATTCATCCACTTTTAATTAAAGGCTAACATTTATTAGCTAGGAGGGAATAATATATGGAGTTTACCTATGGCTTAGAAGCCAACCCATTTGGTATTCTTTTCTGGGGTATTATTGTAGGTTATGTATTTTCTACAGTAGGTGCTGCTGGTGCTATTCTTACTTTTATCGGACAAGCTGTAGTATTTAAGTTTGATAAAGCTATGATTAAGCACCTGGTCAGCACAGGAGTATCAGAAGCTCAAGCAAAGGCTACAGCTAAAAATACTATGAAGGTTCATAACTTAATGGCGGTAATTTTTTCTCCTTTGATTGCTGTACCGAAGTACTTTAAAGAAAAAAGGGTTGCAATTCCCCTTGCTATTTGTGTAGCAACGGGTGTAGTATTTGGTGCCATTGTTGGTCCAATGATTCCAATGTCATTAAAAGCGTATAAATTCTGGTTTGGTGTTGTAACATTCTTAATTGGTATAAGGCTGTTCTACGAGACAACAGAATATGCCCGCAACAAGAAACAAAAACTAAAAGCTATTTCTAAGAAATTTGAAGAAAAAGTTAAGGAGCTTAAAAAGACCGGTAACTGGGATGAACTGGCCGCAGAAGGATTTAAGGTTAACCAGTTTAATGTTTCTGCTTTAAAATTTACATTCTGGGGTGAAGAATTTTCAATTAACCCCATACTGGCTGCAGCAGGTGGTTTTGTAATTGCTATTATCGCTTCTATGTTTGGTTTAGGCGGTGGCTTCCTGCTGGTACCTTACCTGTCATCAATCTTTGTCCTGCCCATGTTTGTTGTATCAGGTACTTCAATAACAATTGTTCTTATCAACTCCTTAGTTGCTATTATTAGTTACCTGCTAAAAGGTGCACAACCTGACCTGCTGTTCATGGGTATTATGATGGTTGGTATTGCAATAGGTTCTTACATTGGGCCTGTTACCCAGAAATTCTACAAAGAAAAATATCTCAGACTGCTCCTGGCAGCTATCCTGTTCTTCTACGGACTCCGCTTCATGGGTGTATGGGCTGCATTAGGTATTCCTATCTAAGTTTGAACTAATACGAGATATAAAAGAATTAATTTTAGCAAAAAATCACCGGCAGTGCTGCCGGTGATTTTTTAACTGCCACTATTGAAAATATAAGTTTTGAAGCAGCCAAGATATTTACCGGAGAAAACGATAGCGGAAAGAACGACGCAGCCGAAGGAAAAGCGTTATTCAAGTATATGTGCCAGCGTGTTTTCGTTTAAATACCCTGGCGGTGCTAAAACTGCAAGGTTTTTATGGGGTAAATAATATTGACCTGAGGTAAAAATAATTATATATTAATGACCGAAGCGTTATAGAGGGTGTGATGACTAATGCTGATCAACTTTGAAGCGGCTTTTTTTATAACCTTGGTTTCCATTGTAATTACCACCCTGGTGGTTATAGTAAGTGCCCGCTTATCACAGCAAAAACATAAAAATAAACTGATGGAAGAAATTAAAAAATATAACGAGCTTTCTAAGGATGCTTCCGATGTTGGTGCTGAAGGCTTGTATGCTGCTTACCAGAAACAGGGCAATGAAAAGCTTATGCATTATTTTGTAGCTATATATAAAGAAGCCGTAGTGGAAATGGCACTGCATGTACTTGTATTAGGAATCATTCAGAGGTATTATTCTGTAAACATTATTAAGCTTCCAGTTTCTGTCTGGTTAATTGGTGATGGGGTGGGAAGCGTTACCTGGTATATAATTAGTGCTTTATTTTTCTTTTTTACTGTTATTAAACCTCTAAAGCCAAAGGTTAGATTTTTTAGACCTAATTGGGTGTAAAAATACTAGTGCGGTAAGTTGTGCCAAGAAAAACGGCATGGTTTACCGCATTTTTTAAAAATTTATTTATCTGGAAAAACTTGTACTAGATATATTTTGGAGGGTACCTTTATGTTTACTGCTGAAGATCTAAGAGCCAAGCTGCAAAAAATCAATCGAAGGGGATACAAAGCTTACAAATCTGTCGAAGGTTCCTATAGGTTTCCCAAGTACCAGTTGTTTATTGATCACGTGCAGAGCGATCCCTTTGCACCACCTTCTAGAATGCGGGTTAGAGTTAATCAAAGCTTAGCAAAATTTCACCGGGAATTATATAAAAATTATCACCGTAGAATAGCTTTACAAGATTATCTCACACGTGAATTTGCTAAAAACATTCTGCGGGTTTCCCAAGGGAAATCTGGTACAGGAAAAAGCGGTCTTATATTCATAGATAAATGCGGCCAAGAGATACTGGAAAGGACTGCAATGCTGGTAAACGAAGATTTTGTAGAAGCCCGCTTTGCTGTAGGACTTCCTGCCAGGGGGAGGTCAATTTTGGCTGATGAAGCCATAGATATTATTTTTAATAAATTAGCAGTAATAGTAGAAAAAACCCTTTTTTACGAGAATTTAAAACAAGCAGAACTTAGTAAGCATATTGAGCAGTATGAGGATCAAGTATACCTGCAATCAAAACTTGAAGAACATAATCTAGTAGCTTTTATAGCAAATGGGTCAATTTTACCCAGGGAAAGCGGCGTTAGCGATAAGCCGCTGAAAGGAAAAAATGTAATACCATTTAAGTCTCCCAAAAGTATGGAAATGAATTTTGAACTTCCTAATAGCGGTAAGATTACCGGTATGGGGATTCCCAAAGGAGTAACATTAGTTGTAGGTGGGGGATACCACGGTAAATCTACCCTGCTAAGGGCCATAGAGCGTGGGGTTTACCACCATGTTCCAGGCGATGGTAGAGAGTTTGTTGTTGCGTTACCGGATGCAGTGAAAATTAGAGCTGAAGATGGACGCAGTATACATGGGGTAAATATTAGCGGTTTTATTAATAATTTACCCTTTAAGCAGGATACTCAAAAGTTTTCAACAGAAAATGCCAGCGGAAGTACTTCTCAGGCTGCAAATATTGTTGAGGCCCTAGAAGTGGGTACTAAGCTGCTTCTTCTTGATGAAGACACCAGTGCCACAAATTTTATGATTCGAGACGGCCGCATGCAAAAACTAGTATCCAAGGAGCAGGAGCCAATTACTCCCTTTATTGACCGGGTTCGTGAGTTATATGAAAAGTATGATGTCTCCAGTATTTTAGTTGTTGGCGGTTCAGGAGACTACTTTTCAGTGGCAGATTGTGTGATAAAAATGGATAACTATATGGCAAAAGATGTTACACAAGAAGCAAAAAAAATTGCCCATGAATATGCAGATAATCGCAAGAGAGAAGTAGTTAGCGAATTTTGTATAACTCCTCGGGTAATTGATCCAACGTCCTTTAAGCTTGGGAATAAACACAAGGTTAAGGCCAAGGGATTGTACAGCATCTTATATGGCAGAAAAAATATAGAACTGCATTTCGTAGAACAGTTGGTAGACGACAGTCAAACCAGTGCTATAGGTGAAATTATCAGGTATGCAGCAAAGCGGTACATGAATAACAAACTTACACTATCAGAGGTAATTGAAAAAGTACTAAAAGATATTAAAGAACATGGTTTAGACATAATATCTCCTTTCAAAGGGCAGCATCCAGGCAATCTGGCTTTACCAAGAAAATATGAAATATGTGCAGCCATAAACAGAATGCGTGGCCTTAAAACTATGTGAATTTGTTTAAAATAATGAGCAGGATTCAGTATTTTCAATATAGAATAACACCTAGGTTAAGTAATTTTAGTAGTTGGGGGAGCGTTGTTTTGAGTATTTATGAATTAGACGGTACAGGACTTAAGCATATATTAATGGGGAGTGCCTCTTTTCTGGCATCAAATAAGGCAGAAATAGATGCCTTAAATGTATTTCCAGTACCCGATGGGGATACTGGTACAAATATGTACCTTACACTTAAAGAGGCAGCTAAAGCTGCACAGGAAGTAGAAAGTAATGAACTTGATGAGGTAATTAACGCAGCAGCTAATGGCGCCCTGATGGGAGCAAGGGGTAACTCCGGGGTAATTTTATCACAAGTGATACGTGGATTTGCCAACGCACTAAAAGGTAAAAAAACAGCCAATGCTAAAGATATTGCTTGTGCAATTGAAGAAGGGGCAATGCTGTCTTACAAGGCAGTTTCTGAACCCGTTGAAGGAACAGTTCTAACGGTCCTTAGAAAAAGTGCTGAGGCTGCTCACAAGGCAGCTGACCGGAGCTCAGACTTAGTTCGTTTTATGGTTTCTGTTTTTCGCCAGGCAACCAAAGCTTTAGAACAAACACCAGAACAGTTAAAGGTGTTAAAAGAGGCAGGTGTAGTTGATGCCGGGGGCAAAGGCTGGGTAGTAATACTGCAGGGTATTTTGTATACCCTAAAAAAGGCTGAACAGTATGAACTGCTTCATGACTTTACTGCCAGCCAGGAAAAGCGATTGGCAGAATATACTCCTGGTAATTTTGACAGCGATATTATGTATACATATTGTACTGAATTTCTGTTAAAGGGATCTAACCTATCCCTGGAACGAATCAAGACAGAACTCCAACCTTATGGAGACTGTTTAATGGTTGTCGGCAGCGAGCAGCTAGCAAAAATACACATTCATTCTAACCATCCCGGTTTAGTAATTGAAACTTGTTTAAATTACGGTGCTTTGCAGGAAATAAAGATAAGCAACATGCAGGAGCAGAATAAAAATTTGCGCCAGGAACGAATAAACAAGAAGACGGCAGTTATTGCCGTAGCCTTAGGTGAAGGTATTATTAACATTATGGAAAGTCTTGGAGTTGACTATGTTATTAGCGGTGGGCAGACAATGAATCCTAGTACTGAGGATATTCTGCAAGCTGTGGAGAAAGCGCCGTCGGATAAAGTTATCATACTGCCTAACAATAAAAATATCATTATGGCTGCTGAACAGGCGGCAAAAATGACACAAAAATTAGTATCAGTAATACCAACACAGTCTACACCACAGGGTTTATCTGCTTTGCTGGCATACAATCCTGAAGATGATTTGAGTGAAAATGCAGCGCGAATGAATAAGGCAATTTGTGAGGTCAAAACTGGTGAAATAACATTTGCAGTTCGCAAAGTTAATATTAATGGCTGCTCGGTAAATACTGGTGATATAATTGGACTGATTGAAGGAAAACTGGTAAGTGCTGGCAATGATATGTACAATGTATTAAAAGAACTAGTTCAAAAAATGGTTGTCAATGGGGAAGAACTTGTTACATTGTATTATGGTGAAGAATTAAATGGAGAAGCTGCCCGGGAGGCTGCTGAGCGTTTGCAGGAGGATCTTGATGTGGAAGTTGAAGTACACTACGGTGGACAACCGCTTTATCCATATATACTTTCCGTAGAGTAAGTCAAATAAGTTGCTTATTTGAGAAGGATTTACTGCAGCGAAGATTGAATATCTCCTAGGTAAAAATTAACTTAGGAGGTATTTTTTATGAGTAAAAAAATAGCTATTTTCAGTTGTAAAAAAATTCGTGATATAAGCTGCATTGGCTGTATAAAATGTTTTAAGGCAGCAGCAGATAGAGCAGGCGAATTTTCCCGTTACCTGGATGATGACGAAGTGGAAATTGTAGCTATGAGCAACTGCGGGGACTGCCCTGGATTAATGATACCTCGAACAGTTCTGGTTATGGAGAATTTAAGGGCACAGGGGAGAGATGTAGATGTAATTCATATTGGAACCTGCATGGTTAAAGCTGTAGAAACTGCAGCCTGCCCTATTGACCTGGAAAAATTAAAAAATACCCTGGAAACAAAATTTAAAAAAGAAGTAGTGATAGGAACTCACAACTATTGATGAGTTAGCCGGTGACAGGTTGCGTCACCGGCTTTGTGTGTGTGCCCGGCATGTCATTATGCTATCCATGGACCAGCCAATTATAAATGTAGAGGTATTATAGTAAAATAAGAGAATATTTTTGCTATACAGGTAACCAAGGGAGGAAAAAGTATGGTGATAGGAACATTGACTTTGGAGCTGTTCTTTGGAGAAGCTAGTACCCTTAAAGATAAGAGAAGAATATTAAAAAGTATAATTGATAGGGTAAAATCTAAATTTAATGTCTCAATTGCAGAAATTGACATGCATGACATGTGGCAGCGTTCTACCTTGGGTGTTGCCTGTGTTAGCAATAAAACGCCTCATGTACAGAGTACTTTAAATAACGTGGTCAAATTTATAGAGGCTCAAGGGGCTGCTGAAATAATATATATATATACCGAAATACTTTAGAGGTGATATGTATTGTCTTCCAAAGTTTATTTATTGATATGCGGGCAGACATGAAACAAAATTTGTAAGATAAGTTGAAAAAGTTATGGACTAAAGGAGGATTTGATAATTTTAAAAGAAAGATTTAGCAGTATTTAAGATGCATTTTGGTCAGAAAGGCAATCTGGCATACGTTAGGCCCCAGTTTACAAGAGTGCTGGTTGACAGGGTTAAAGAACTGGGAGGGAAGCCATTTTTAACTGATGCTAATACTGCTGACAAAATTAAAGCATTACATCCTGACTGCCAGTATGAAAAAAGCCTAATTCATGGTGAGGCACTGGGATTGGGAACAAGAAAATATAAATTAATTAAGTTGTAGTAA
>JACDOL010000080.1 GCA_017656165.1 Desulfotomaculum sp. | reverse complement strand
TCCAGGTTACCAACACGATTACTGAGGCTGCCCATCTCTTTTTTTAACTCCTGCTGGCCATGCTCAAAATTCCCAACGCGCTGCTTAACATCTTTAACTTCACTATTTATTGATTGCAGCTGCTCAAGTACAAGCTTTTGGAATTCATCATTAGTCATAAAAATCTCCTTTCAATTACACTTCAAAATCAACCTTTGCTGCTTTGCCAATTAATTATCCGCACTTCCTTTGAAATTAGCCAACTTATGAACTGTTTCATAATCCGCTTCGCGTCTTCCTTGTTTAACAGTTTGCCTAATTAATTACTACATCTTTTTGATACAACCCTCTTTTTTCTTAACAATTTTATTTTTCAACATAAAAATACTCAAACAACAAAAGTCCCTCAATGGCAATTGTTTTTCCATCAATCAGCACTTGAATATCCCTGTAGTTTACAAAAGAGAATTAAATTACTTATTCTTACATATTTCTGCCGGAAGCTGCCTGCAGCCGTCTAGATACCTTTCAAACATCTTAAATACAACAGGTGCCAGCAGGAAGTAGAAGGCCATATTGCCGGCAGCATGGTAGGTGTCAAATAATAAACCTGCCATGTAATACCCAAGGAACCCTTTGGGACCCAGCATGAAGAACATTGGGATTGATTGAATTATCCCGTACAGGTAGCCCATAGCGCCGGAAAAAAGAGTTAGCAGGTAATGGTTTACCAGCTTGTACCTTCTTCCAATTAACCCTGACAGGCCAGCTACAGCAGACCATCCTATTAATTGAAATACTGTCCACCAGCCCAACCCCAGGATAATGTTTGAACCTATAGTAGAAAGCAGGGCGAGAAGCAGACCGAATCTTATGCCGAATACCATCGACGCTGCAATAAGAATAAAAGTTGATGGCTGGACATTTGGGATGACAGAGAAATAAATCCTTCCAACGATACTGAGTGCAGACAGCAGAGCCAATAAAGACACAATCCTTGTGCTGCTTAAATTAAAATTATCAGATCTCTTTGTTGTCAGCTTCATAGGCAATCTTCCTTTATTTTAATTTATCCGAGCACTTGGGGCATTTATTAGTTTGTATTCCTAGAAATTACATTTAATACCTTACCATATTTAGTACTGGATGACAAAACCTTTTTTGTGGTGACGGGCCGCCTTGACCACTCTGTAGCGGTGGTAACCGGGGCAGGCAGGGGGATAGGTAAAAGTATTGCCCTGATGTACGCACGGCATGGAGCAAAGGTAATTATTGCTGAGTGCAGACGGCGGTGCAATAGTAAATATTGCTTCCACCCGTGCTTTAATGTCAGAGCCGGATACTGAGGCTTATGCAGCTTCAAAGGGAGGCGTTTTAGCTTTAACCCACGCCCTGGCGGTTTTCCTGGCACTACTATTCCCAGCTGCGGGAGATTGATCATACGCAGCACCCGGCGTGGCGGGTAGGAAAGCCGGAGGATGCGGCCAGGGCTTGTCTTTTCTTAACCAGTCCAGAAAATGATTTTATTACTGGTGAAAACTTGGTTATAGACGGGGGAATGACTAAAAAAATGATTTATGAAGAGTAAAAGTTTTATTTTAAGGGAATAAAAAATACATTTGGGTTGCACAATACATCCGAGTGATATTACAAATTCTCGGGGGTGTTTTTAAAATGGCGTTAATTCCTTATGATAATTTTCCCAGGCTGGACAATTTAAGGAGGGAATTGGACAGGTTTATTTCTGAGTTTCCCCGGCACATGACCCAGGAGCTTATGGGGCCAAGGATTGACGTTTATGAAACGGAAAATGAGGTTGTTGCCTCGTGTGAAATACCAGGGATTGAGAAACGGGAAGATATCAACGTGTATATTGATGATGATGTGCTGACTATCAGCGGAACTATTAATAGGGTACAGGAAGTAAAAGAAGAACAAGTGCACCGGCGCGAGCGCTACCAGGGTCACTTCAGGCGCTCAATAAAGCTCCCGGCACAGGTACAGGAGGAAGGCGCCAGGGCTTCATATAAAAACGGTGTTTTGGAAGTACGCATGACCAAGCTTCAACCGGAAAAGAGAAGAGGTATTGACGTTGAATTTCATTAATAAAATCCCCGCCTTGAGCGGGGATTAATAACCTACAAATTTGAAGCAATAATTTCCCTTAATTTCTCCGGAAGGTTTTCTTTTTCTTCTTTTGTCATTTGATTGACGTATATCGGTTTAGAGACCACGACCTTAACGTTTGCAGGCTTAACAAAGAATTTATTTTCCTCATATATTTTGTATGAACCATTAATAGTTACGGGAACTATAGGCACCTGGGATTTTAAGGCTGTCTTTATTCCAGCGGGCTTAAACTTCCCCAGTTTATCACTTTGGCTTCTTGTTCCCTCAGGAAACAGCACCATGCTTTTTCCTTTTTTTAATAGTTTCACGCTTTCCAGCATGGCTTTCATTGACTGTCTAAGATTAGAACGGTCTATAAAGACGCAGTTAATTTTTTTCATCCAGACATTAATTACGGGTATATTCTTTAATTCTTTTTTTGCTATGAAGCCCTTCGGCTTATCGATGCAGCTGATCAGCAGGAGGATATCAAAATATCCCTGGTGGTTGCATATAAACAGCACGTTGCCCGGTGGGACATTTTCCAGCCCCTTTACTTCTACAGTGCTGCCTGTGGCTTTGATTAATGCCCGGGCCCACTTTTTTACTACGTGGTGAGCCAGCTGTTCGGCTTCTCTTTCCCTGCCCTGCTTTGCAAGCCGGTTTATTTTAATAAGCTTAAAAAATGAATACATCATGTACCGGAAAAAGCATATCAAAAACATTACAGTTCTCAGCACGTCCACTACTCCTCCAAGAATTTTTTCGGTTTACAGTACAGCATTGGGCGGGTGTCCCATGTTTCCTTTCCAGTGGTAAATGATATGTCGGTGAAGTATTCATCTATATTGTGCCTGCTGCTGTCTAAGCAGCCCAGTGCTGCCTTTATTACCTTTTGGGCATCGGCCTGGGCCATATCCAGCAGTTCCCACAGGCTGTAGGTGTACAGCTCGTTCTTATCGCAGGGGTGGCACCACTGCCGGTGGTTGTTGTTTAAAATGTCATAGCTGACTTCTTTAATGCTGCGGTAAAAGTAAGCCGCAGCATTAAATTTGTTCCCGGTTATTAAATCAAGAATTTTAAATAACTTTCTTTTAATATCATAAGGATCGTGAAACAGTTTCAAGGCTTTAATCATATCCTGGTAAGACTTGCGTACTAAGTGGGCTGTGGGTAAAGCAGGTGCACCAACCAGGTAAAGTTTTGTCAGTACATGCATGTACAGTTCAACTATTATTTCCGGCAGTTTTTCTCCCAGGTAAACATAAGAATAAACAGGGGTTTTAGTGACGTCAATACCACGTTTTTTAAAAGCTAGAATAGTGTCTATGGCAGCCTCTGCCAATTTGTGGGCGGCCTGACTTTTCGTACCTGATATATAAAATATATAAGGGTGAAGGGTTCTGTCTACTACCCAGTGGCAGATTAACCCTATTAAATATACTGTTAATTTATTTTTGTGGTCAAGGTTTGTGATGTTTTTGATGTACCTGGCATTTTGCTGCAGGAATTCGCCGCAGTGCCGGTTGTGTACAGCATCGCCAAAGTAATATCCACTTTTATCTTTTAGCCACGGCCAAAAGTTGTGGTAGTAAAAAAAGTCGGGGCCCTGGCAGCCAAACCTAAATAAGTTTATATTTTCTTTGATCATTTGCTGCCAGTGTAAGCTGTCTATGCCGAAGGCAATATCTTCCCCGGTAATGATATGGGTCCAGGCGTCGGGCATTGTGTCACCTGCTTTATAATTCAAATCACAGCTTAATTTTAACATATATAAAACAAGAGATAAAACTGGGAGAAGGCTTTTGCTTGTGGAATAAATGCATTTCTGCTAAAATTGTCGGGGGAGTGTGATAATTGTGAACTTAACAATAGGTTTAGTGGGCCTGCCCCTGGTGGGTAAAACAACTGTATTTAACCTGCTTACCAATTCAGATTTAGAAACGTCAAATTTTTTAACCGGCAAAACACAAACTCACGTGGGTATTGCAAAGATACCTGACAAGCGTATTGACTTTTTATCTTCAATGTTTAAACCCAAAAAGACTACATATGCGCAAATACAGGTCAGTGATGTGCCGGGACTGGTAAGAGGTGCAAGCCAGGGCCAGGGGGTAGGAAATAAATTTTTAGATGATATCCGCAATGTGGACATGCTGGTACATGTGGTAAGAGCCTTTAATAACCCTGATGTTCCTCATGTAGAAGACAGCATTGATCCTATGAGGGATATTGAAACCATCAGCACAGAACTGCTTTTTGCGGACATGGAACTGCTGGAAAAACGGATTGAGCGAATACAAAACGGCAAAAAAATTAAAAAAGAACAGCTGAAGGAAATGGAAGTTCTTAAAAAACTGCTGGAAGCCCTGGAAAATGAGATTCCGCTTACAGCTGTGGAACTAAATGAAGAAGAAAAAGAGATGATCCAGCATTATAGATTTTTCACTGAAATTCCCATGATGCTGGTAATTAATATTGATGAAGACCAGTTTCAAAGTAGGGATTATCCCGGCAGGTCTGACATCAAAGCCTGGGCCGAAGAGAGAAAAATACCTGTGCTGGAGATTTGCGGTAAAATAGAAATGGAAATTAGTCAGCTTCCCGGTGAAGACAGGGAAATGTTTATGGAGGATCTTGGTATTTCGATATCAGGTATAGACAGGCTGGCCAGGGCGGCATATGGTCATCTTGGCTTGATACCTTTTTTTACCTGCGGAGAAGATGAAGTCAAAGCCTGGACTATACGGCGGGGAACTAATGCTAAGAAGGCAGCAGGAAAAATTCACTCCGATATTGAACGAGGTTTTATCCGGGCGGAAGTGGTAAAATATGAAGACCTTGTAGAATACGGCAGTATGGCAAAATTAAAAGAAGAAGGTAAGTATTATTTAGAAGGGAAAGACTATATTGTACAGGATGGAGATATTATTAATTTTAGATTTAACGTATAAATCGGGAGCGGTATTACCGCTCCCATCTTTCTTTTAAAATTGATAAGTACTTACTTTTTCCAGAATGGGTTCCAGTAATTTTTTAGTACCATGATCAGAAAATTCTTTCATGATTTTAACTTTACGGTTTATGGTACCCTGTCCCAGCACGGTATTCATTAAGTGTACAGGGTAGGGTAGTAAAGTTCCTTCCTGGTCCACTACATTTTCAGGGAAGAAGTTAGCATCTAATTTACCAACCTGACTGGCTATACCGGCTAATACATTTAATTTTATAAACTTACCGGTAGAATTTTTAACATTTTCACACCACGGCAGTTCACCGTTAGCTATTTCATCTGGGACTTTAATTTCATACTCATCCCATAATTTTTTTGCCAGAAACTTCAGTCCCCGGTTGCGTTCACCTTTTTCAAAGTCTTTTTTAGATAAGAGACCATAAAACCGGCAGGTTAGCGGTCGCACTTCATATATCTGGCATTTATTATCTTCGCCAAGAAACGGGCATTTTTGATTGACATCAACCAGTTCCAGGTAAAAATATTCCGCGCTCCTGGTTAACAACTGGCTCCAGTTTTCTTTCATATTGTCTCTTACGTGGCGGTAAAAGTTTAAATATTCAATAAAAAACGCCGGCGGACTGCCCCAGTTACAGCATGATGCGCAGTTATTGCAGGTAGTTTCAGGCAGTTGTCTATAGGCCTGGTTAAGTTCATCAAATAAGTTCTTATTTTGGGCTTCTTGTAATGCGTTATAAATTTCAACTTGTTGCAGCATAATATTGTCAACTCCTTAACGTGTTAGTTAATTATTTCACTTTCAATTATAACAAATTATACTTTAGTTGGCGATAGTGAACATTAGATGCTTGAAAAATAATTTAGAAAATTCTTATCGATGTCGCCTGGGCGACTGAATAATAAGAGAAATTGTGAAAAAATATTATTGACACGATTCTTTTCTCTCCACAAGAACATTACCACCCTAACACTCACCCCTGCTGGGAAAGCAGGGGTATTTTTTATTCCTCTTTTTTAAGATATTAACGATACTTTTAAAAATATCTAACATATGTTATAACTAAGATTCTAATTGGTTGCTTATGCTGAACTAAAATAACTCTTGTATATTGTAAAAATAATGTTAAAATATTTGACAAAGCATTAGTGAAAACTGTAATTTGCTAACTAACTAATTTTACAGATGTCCTAAAAGAGGTGATAGCAATGTGGACAGAAGTAGCATTAAGCCTCATAGGCGGCATGGGACTTCTATTATACGGAATGTATATTATGAGTGAAGGACTTCAGAAAATTGCCGGCCAGAAGCTGCGCACACTATTAAGCGCCCTGACTCAAAATAGAATAGTTGGGATGCTGGTCGGTGCCCTGGTGACAATAATTTTTCAAAGCAGTACTGCCACCACTGTTATTTTAGTAGGACTAACAAGTGCATCCATCATTTCATTACGGCAAACTTTATCTGTAATTCTTGGTGCAGATATAGGTACAACTGTAACAGCGCAGTTAATTGCCTTAAAGGTAACTGAAATCTCCCTGCCTATAGTAGGTATTGGAGCTACCGTTATTTTTTTCTCCAGCAGGGATAAATATAAAAGGATAGGTCAGGCATTAATGGGTTTCGGGCTTCTTTTCCTAGGGCTAAAGATAATGTCTGATACTATGTACCCCTTACGGGAAGATCCTTTTTTCAAAAATATGCTCATGAATATAAGTGACCGTCCCATTTTGGCTATAGTGCTGGCAGCTATTTTTACTTTCCTGGTGCACAGCAGTGCTGCCACAATTGGTATTATTATGGTGCTGGCCATGCAGGGGATGATTTCTCTTATTTCTGCCATCTACCTGCTGTTTGGGGCCAATATCGGTACTTCCTTTACAGCGGTATTGTCCAGTTTGGGATCAACCCGTGAGGCTCAAAGGGTGGCAACGGCTCACTTTTTATTTAAGCTGGTTGGGGTACTAATTTTCCTTCCCTTTACTGGTTTTTATGCTGACCTGGTAAGGTGGATTATACCCAATTCACCGGGGTTCCAGGTAGCAAATGCTCATACCATCTTTAATGTAGCTATTGCCCTGCTGTTTTTACCCTTTACGACCTATTTTGCCAAACTGCTGGAGTTTATTGTTCCTGAAAAACAGGTAAGCAATGGAGAGATTAAGCCTAAGTACCTTGATGATTCTTTGATATCTACGCCAACCATAGCCATCGGTATGGCCTTGAAAGAAATTTTCCGCATATCAGATATAATTACAGAAATGGTTGCTAAATGCGATAAATTATTTAAGGATTACGATACTGAAATGTCAGAGAAGCTGCTGCAGATGGAAGATTATGTGGATGGTTTATCAGAATCTACCAACCAGTACCTGACTAAAATAATGAGGCAGCCGCTGACCAAGGATGATTTTAACCGCTGCATGGGCTTGGTTCACATTACCAAGGATTACGAGCACATCGGGGACGTAATTGAAAAAAATATTGTTTATTTAGCTGAAAGTAAAAATGCCAACAATACTGACTTTTCTCCCGATGCCTACCGTGAATTGACGGCTATGCATCATAAAATTATGGAAATGCTGCATGTTGTAAACACAGCTGTAGTTAATAACAGTTGTTACCTGGCTGAAAAGGCTAAAGCCCTGCATGATGAAATCGTTGATTTAGAATTTAGAATTAGAATGAGCCATTTTGCTAGAATTCGTATGGGAGGCAGTGATAACGAAAATACAAGTTCTATTTATCTTGATATAGTTAATTCCTATCTCAGGATTGCAGAACATTTGAACAACATTGCCATGGCGCTTACCGATGAAGTATCATGTACATGGCAGGATGAAGTGGAATTAATTTATGGTCCAGACGCCTGCCCTGTAAAACCAGCAGAAAATAGGTAGTTAAAAATTAAACTGATAAAACGCCTGTGATCTTAAATTCACAGGCGTTACTTATGGATAATTTTACTATAATTAACTTAAACCAGTGCTAGATATAAACTTATCAACATAGGGTTTATATAAAAGCGGCACTGGGAGGAAATAATATGAAGCGGTTGTTTGAAGGGTTATTTTTACTGCTGTTGATTGCAGGGGGATTTTTATGGTACAACAGTTCTTACAAAATTACACCTAATGCAGCTTTGTCTGCTCTTTCGGAATCCAGCAGTCAGCAGTACAGTGATTATGTGCTGGAGTTCTCCTACCCGGTTGGCTGGCAGGTGGAAAAAATGAATATAAGCGGTAATGAAGTTCTTCATCATGTAAATTATTATGATCCGGCCGGCAGTGCGCATGGGTTTATCCAGGTTTGGGCAGCATCAAAACCTCTAAAACAGTTTTTAAATGAGAGTCTTCACAGTCCAGCAAGCAGTTCAAAACTGCAGAATTTTAGCATGATGCCCAGCCGGGTAGAAGACAAAGAAGGATATTTAATAGCTTATGAAAGGGAGAGTAAAGACAGAGTAATGGTGGCCAGGGAATTTTTCTTCACTAAAGACAAACGTGTCTACCGGGTAAGTTTATTTGTGCCTAAAGAGAACTGGGTTAGCGAAAAAGAAAATGTTCTTAAAGAAATGACAGCTTCACTAAAATTAAAATATTAATGGCAGGGCAACCTTAAC
>JACDOL010000079.1 GCA_017656165.1 Desulfotomaculum sp. | reverse complement strand
TAACTAAGCACTTTAAAAAAGATAAAAAGCACCATAAACATTGTGACTGCTAAAAATTAAGCTCACGCGTGCTGGGCGTGAGCTTTTTTTATTTAGGAAATTATGCTTTTTTAGACAACTAGCCAAGGTATTTAGCGTAGGTTGTTCAGCCGTAGGTTTTTGTTGTTATAAAAACTGGAATAAAGTAACAATATATTCTTTTTTTCATATTATGAAAGCAGCTGGAAGCTAAATTTTTAGAAACTAGAGGAGGGATTATATATGCGGTGTGATGGCGGTCCGCCCTGGGATAAGGACAGCCAAAATTACTCTAAAGACTTAGACGTTTTAAAAAAAATACTGCATTACCTGGATAATATGTTTGATGATAAGTTAAAGCCTGGACTGCCTAATTTTAAAAAAGAGCTGGATAGAATTGAACACAAGCTGAATTATATACTGTGCAAAAAATCCAAGTATGGACTTTATGCCTTAAAACATGATGTAATTGATTGCGTTAAGGGAATAAAAGAAATGCTGGCCAGGATAGAAAAAATTGATCACATAACAATTAATTCCGCACTGAAATTAAAAGATATTAAGAAAGAAGTTAGAAATATAGAAAAAGCAGTATGTGATCCTAAATTTGGTCTAAAGGAAATTAAGTGTGAAGTACACGGCATAGAAAAGAAACTAGATGATCCCGATTTCGGTTTACAAGAAATTAAGTCCAATGTTTCAGCCATCCTGGACATTGTAAAAGATCTTGATTTTTCAGGGGACCTTTTAAAAGACATTAAATCCGAGGTTTCTAATATCGCAGTATTCAGCGACACCTTCGGACTCTCAGAAATTAAAGCTGAAGTCTCTGCCATTGAAAGCGCCGTGTTCAGTGAGACCTTCGGGCTCTCAGAAATCAAAGCTGAAGTCAGCCAACTCCTTGCCTTCCGCGGTGCCAGCACAAGCTTAACCACCGGCCCATTTTTTAAAGATAACAATGAACAAAGTTTAATACTGAAAGCCTTAAATGATACCTCAATACCTCAAAGCGTAACCTTCTTCGTTTACGATATTGATGAATGCCCGAAAAGTCTTTTGGCAGCAGTACCCTTCCTGAACATAACCGAATGCTGTGCTGCTTCCACCGAAGTAAACATTGGCAGCGATGACAGGGAATTAGAAGTACGCGCCCAATTAAGCACCACTTTTGGTATCTTCCTCTATGCAGCAACCCGGTCTGGCCAAGGGCAAGTGCAGCAGGTGTTCAAAGCAGGGGAATGGCTTCCTGCATCTACCTTCTGATTCTAATAATTTAATCTTACCACCGCCAAGGTATTTACACTGCGAAAACACGCCGGCACATATACTGTTTGATAAATAACCCCCCTACCGTTTCTCCGGTGAATACCTTGGCCGCATTAAAACTTATATTTTCTATAAAACAAAAGTCGGCGGCACCTGCTGCCGGCTTCTAAATTTTTATTGTAAAAGCACGTTTATATTGGCGCTTCATATAGTGATCATAGATAAATGCAAGGGAGGATTTACATGATTTCACTGTGCATGATAGTTAAAAACGAAGAACACTGCCTGGAAAAGTGCCTGAACAGTGCCAAAGACTGCGTGGATGAAATCATAATTGTTGATACTGGTTCTGAGGATAATACCGTCGATATAGCTAATCAGTATGGTGCAAAAGTGTTTTTTTATCAATGGGATGACGATTTTGCTGCAGCAAGAAACTTCAGCATTTCAAAGGCCAGCGGTGACTGGATCATATATTTAGATGCCGATGAAGAACTGGAACCTAACTGCTGCCATAGGTTAAGAAAGCTTGCTGGAAATCCTAATATCGAAGGGTACTACTTTCAAATCAATAATGTCAATGACAAAAATGAAGTATTAAGACATATTAACGTAAGAATGTTTAAAAATAAACCGCAGTACCGGTTTAAAGGAAGGCTGCATGAACAAATTTTAGGGGCAATAGTTGAAAACAGCCAAGAAAAAAATGTGGTAGTTAATTCAGGTATCAACATTTTCCATTACGGCTACACCGCATCGGAATATTTTAATAAAAACAAAAGTGACAGAAACTACCGCATTTTGAAGAAAATGCTGGAGGAAAAACCCAATGACCCGTTTCACCTCTACAACATGGGTAACTGTTTAATTAACTTTAATGATATTAAAGGAGCAGCAAAATGCTATTCCCAAGCTCTTAAGCACATTAATTTCAAAGCAGCTTATGCCCCCAGTGTTTTTATGTCCTATATCCAATGCCTGATAAAGTTGGGCAGGTTAACTGAAGCAATAAAGCTTATACAAATCTGCAAATCCCTTTATCCCGATTATGTTGATATTTATTACATAGAAGGCAGATTGTACTCTCAAATAGGTAATCTGCATCAAGCAAAGGTGTATTTTGAGAAATGCCTTCAGTTAGGTGAACATGTTAAAGGCAGATATACCAGTAAAACAGGAACAGGAAGTTTTCTTCCCCTTTTTGAGTTAGCTAAATTACATCAATCCCTTGGGGATATAGATAAATCCATAAATTACCAGATCCAGGGGTTAAAAATAAATAACAGCGACATTATAAACTTTATAACCCTGGCCCATCTACTAAAAAGCAAATATAAAGATACCCACAAGGTCTATGGCATTTTATCAGATTTACTGGATAATAAACTCCTGCTGGCCAGGCTGCTGCTGGAAATCAACGAATATGAATTATCTATTAAAGCAGTGGATGAGGCTGCTTCTGAAACTGATGATGCGCAGCTGGTTAAAGGTACAGCGTTATTTAAACAATGCCGTTATAACGAGGCAATTCAAGCATTTAAAAAAATTAATCCAGGTTCAGAGATATATAAAAAAGCCCTGCCGGAATTAATTGCAGTGCATTGGGCAAATACGCCACCTCAAAACGCATCTAATCTAATACAAAAGGATTACTTTGATGATGAGTATTTATACCAGTATATAAGAGATATAAATAATATTTTATTTAACCAGCCAAATGCTTTAAATATAGACACTGGCAGCAGGTATTTTAAGCAGATAATTAACAAGCTCCTCTCCTACCAATTAACGGGTTTAACACTGGAAATTCTTAATCTCTGCGGCATTAACACACCTGACAAACAAATTGATTTCTTAACTTCTCCCCCAGCATCAGAGGAAAAACTAGAACTGGCTTCCAAGCTGGCTTTAGCCGAAATAAAAAAAGATGCACATAATCCTCAATACTTTTATATTATAGCTGTATATTTTCTAAACAATGAAGAGCTGGATATGGCACAAAATTTAATTAACAAAGCATTAGATCTCTCCCCTAAATCAGAGTTATATCAGCATTTGTTAATAAGAATTTATTATAAAAAGCTCCTTGACATCATTAAAGAAGCTTTAGTGCACTTTCCCAGCAGCTCTCATCTTAATAAATGCTTAATAAATGTATTAGAAACCCCTTTGGTCTTATCAGCGCCAAGGTATTTACTCTCCGAAAACACGCCGGCACATACTTGAACAAACGCTAAAGCCTCTGGGCGCCTGCGTAACTTGTCGCTTTTCCTCCGGCTGCTGGGTTTGATAAATCAAACCCCTACCGTTTCTCCGGTAAATACCTTGGCTGCATTAAAAATGCAAGAAAAACAACTGGCTGCCGCCGGTATACAGGGGGGAGCTGATGTGACCTGTACAATCAGCTTGTGCATGATAGCTAAAAATGAAGAAAAACAAATTGAGCGCTGTATCAAGAGCGCCCAGCCCTATGTAGATCAAATAGTTGTGGTTGATACCGGTTCCACAGATAAGACTAAAGATACTGCTAAGAAGCTGGGTGCAGAAGTTTATGATTTCAAGTGGGCAGATGATTTCAGTCAAGCCAGGAATGAATCTTTAAAACATGCTGCCGGGGATTGGATTTTATTTCTAGACTGTGATGAAAAGCTGGACCAAAAAACAGCACCAGAACTGAAAAAGATAATAAATGACGATCGTTATGATGGCTATTGGCTTCAATTTTTAAATTACTTCAACGGGAATCCTAGTACCAGTTTTTTATCCTTCCGGCTGTTTAGAAACAATCCCAATTATCGTTTCCAGTGTCCTATTCATGAACAAATTTTACCTTCTGTACTAAGGTACTCATCCCCAGAAAGAATAGGGCAGGCCAAGGTAAAAGTCTTTCATTACGGTTATGAAGATAGTGAAGTTGTCAATAAAAATAAAATTCAGCGCAATATTCGTATTCTGCAGAAAGCAAAAAAAGAATATGGAAACGCAGGGTTTATTAACTTTTACCTGGGTGTTGAATACCAGCGGTTAGGTAATTATCAAAAAGCCCTGGAGCATTACAAAGAAGCCCTTGAGCAGAGCTCAATAACCGAAACTTATACACCGGCATTGGTAAGAGCTGCAGCTTACTGCCTCTTAAGCCTTAAGCGTTACCAGGAGGGGATAAATTTTATTGATAAATACCTAACTTACTATCCGGATTACACCGATCTTGTGTATTTAAAAGGAACACTGCAGTATAAACTTAACAATTACAGCGAAGCTCTAAACTGCATGAATCAATGCCTGGCCATGGGTCCACCACCGGTAAAATATTATTCACTGCTGGGAATAGCAGATGAAAGGCCCAAAGAATTTATTAAAAACATAGTTGAAAAGCTGCTATTTTACAGCATGGAACTGATAAATAAAGGTCATTACTCACACAGCTTTTCTGTTCTTAATACAGCTGCCCAGCAGCTGAAGAAAACCCCTGATGAAAAATATTATTTAATGCTGGTAAGTGCTATGCATTCTTTACTTGTGTCAGTCATGTCCAGTTTTAAATAATTGACTGGAGGCCTAAGGGATGAAAATTACGGTTATAGGCATGGGATATGTAGGACTGGTCACTGCCTGCGGCCTGGCATCTTTCGGCCACCAAGTGCTGGGAGTAGAGAAAAATCACAGCAAACTTAAAAAATTAATGCAGTTTGAATCACCTATATACGAGCAGGGATTAGATGAATTGTTAAACAAAGCTGCTGCTGAGGGAGACATCCAGTTCACAACAGAATTAAATGGTGCTGATGGCAGTGACTTAATTTTTATTACTGTTGGCACACCTTCAACAAACAGCGGGCACGTTGATTTATCCCAGGTGTACACTGTAATAAATCAGCTGGTTCATATTATTACTAAACCTACCATCCTGGTAATGAAAAGTACCGTACCTCCCGGAACAGGCGAAAAAATAATCCGGCGGTTTTTAAACAAGTGTAAGACAGAGGTAAATTATATATCTAATCCCGAGTTTCTCAGGGAGGGAAAAGCACTTTTAGATTGGTTTTATCCAGACAGGATTGTTATCGGCGGAAAAGACAATGATTCAATACAGCAGGTAAAAAATATTTACAAAAAAATTAATGCCCCAAAATTAGTAATGGGTATCACCAGTGCAGAAATGGTGAAATACGCATCCAACGCTTTTTTGGCCACCAAAATATCTTTCATTAATGAGATAGCCAATATTTGTGATTTATTAGGTGCAGATATTGATGAGGTTGCACCTGCAGTGGGAATGGATAAGAGGATTGGTTCAGACTTCCTGCGAGCAGGTTTAGGATATGGTGGTTCATGTTTTCCCAAGGACACCAAGGGGCTTAACTTTATCTCAACTCTCCATGGTTATAATTTTAATTTGTTAAAGGCGGTAATAGAAGTTAATTTCCAGCAGCGCTTAAAAGCTGTACATAAGCTGCACACCATGCTGGGAGGATTAGCAGGTAAAAAAATAGCGGTTATGGGGCTTACATTTAAACCCGGCACTGACGACGTCAGGGAATCGCCGGCTTTAGATATATTGTCGCTCCTTGCCAGTGAAGGAGCAGTGGTAAAAGCATGCGACCCGCATGGGAAAGACAATGCCTTCAAGTATTTCAGCAGAAAGATCATATTCTGTGAAGATGCTTATGAATGCGCTAAAGGTGTGCAGGCAGTTTTATTAAATACTGAATGGCCGCAATTTATCCATCTCAACTGGTCTATTATTAAACAAACTATGCAAACACCTTATTTTGTTTACGACGGAAGGAATGCACTGGACAAAAAACGGCTTTCTAAACTGGGATTTAAGTACTGTGGGGTGGGCAGACCCTGTAATTAGGAGTGAAAAAATGAAAAAATGAAAAAAAATGACCTTTTACAATCTGAAGAATATTTTAAAGCGGGAAACCTGTCAGAAGGATACCGCATTCTTTTTTCATTATATAAAAAATATAATAATGACCCCGGTGTCTTAACCCGGTTGGGATTATACGCATCAGCCATGGGCCTTAATAATGCTGCCAAAATATATTTCCAGCATATATTAAACAGCAGCTGTTTTGTTCAAGGCAGCAGCCTGTTAAACATTTATAACTTTTCTCCACCAGAATCTTTCTCGTACAGTTTATATAAATATACTAGGCCTAAAAAAGACGATGAATTAATTAGGTTGGCACAAACTTCCCTGTTATGCCGGGGTAAGGTTTTAGAAATGGGATGCGGAAGCGGTGAAATATGTATTTATGCCGCCTTAAATGGCTGTACAGCTTTTGGTATAGATAATAACCCGTTGGCAGTAGAAGCAGCCAGGGAAAAAGCCTGGCAGTGCGGCCTGGAAGATGCCCTCTTTGATCTGCAGGATTTTACCCGCCTCAATCTGCCGGACAGCAGTTTTGATACAGTGGTGCTGGCTGAAGTGCTTGAACATGTATCCCAACCTTCATTAATACTGTCAGAAGCTAAAAGGTTATGCAGGCCTGGCGGCAGAATTATAATTAGTGTTCCCAATGGATATGCAGTACCTGACAATGAACATATCCGGATATATAATAAAAACATACTAAGAGATCAGATATTAGAAACAACAGAAAGTGAACCCCAGTGGGTAAACTTAAGTACAGAAAAATGGCTGCTCTGTTATGTTAAAAACTCCAAGAACACTGCAAGATCTGAAAAACATAATACAAATGATTTTAAAACATATTTTTTACCACCCCACCCAACCAGTGAACTGGACCGGTCAGGAAAGGTTTCTATAATCGTTCCTACCTACAACCGGGCTGAATACTTACCCCATGCTTTGGACAGCATATTCCAGCAAACATACAAAAATCTTGAAGTTATTGTTGTAAATGACGGTTCTACTGACAGCACAGAACAGGTATTAGACAAATACAAGGAAAAAATTATTTACTTAACCAAGGAAAATGGCGGCAAGTCCAGTGCTGTTAACCTGGGGTTAAAGTATGCCACAGGTAAATATGTCTGGATTTTTGATGATGACGATGCGGCACTGCCCAGGAAACTAGAAGTCCAAATAAGAAAGTTTCAAAGTGATAAATCCCTGGGTTTAATTCATACAGCCGCCTTTTGTATGGATAAAAAATTGTCCAAGGTCTTATCGGTATGGAATCCTCTAAAGCTGCCCCAAAAAGAAATATTAAAAACAAAACTTTTAGGCTGCTTCTTCCACGGCTTAACGGTGATAGCTAAAAAAGAATATTTTGATCAGGCCGGTCCATGGGATGAAAGATTAATTAGAGCCCAGGACTACGACATGTGGATAAGAATGGCTAAAATATGCAAAATTGATATACTGCCCTTCCCCACTGTAATGTACAGAATGCATGATGGTTTAAGAGGAGAAAAAGACAACCGCTTTTCTTACACCGAAATACCAAAAAAGACGCTGGAATATGAAAGGATAATATTTAAAAAACTCTACCAAAGATTAAAATTAGATGATATTTTCCCGGAAGCAAAACAAAACACAAACAAACAAATTGAGGCATATATTACTCGAGCCTATGCAATGGCAAAAAGGGGCTTGTACAGTGAATGTATAAAAGATGTAAATGCCGCCTACAGTTTAGTCCAGGGAAAAGGCTTAATTCCACTTTCACTGCAGACCATTAATTTACTAAGACTGCTGGCAAAATCCTTAACCGGCATCAACCC
This sequence comes from Desulfotomaculum sp., assembly GCA_017656165.1. Lineage (GTDB taxonomy): Bacteria > Bacillota > Desulfotomaculia > Desulfotomaculales > Desulfohalotomaculaceae > Desulforadius. The sequence goes on along the minus strand of JACDOL010000079.1, from coordinate 1,060 downwards.
GGAGGCAGCGCAAAAAACACTTTTCTTTTTGCAAATGGTTGCCAACTGCAAATAATATATATAAAGGGCTCTGCGTATAGCAGGGCCCTTTACATTAACCGGCATGAGGGTGGTAAAACAAAGGCAGGCGTAATGGCTGCCACTTTATTGGTTTAAACGCTTCCGGTTGAGGCGGGTACACGTGATGTTCAGGCATTTGTTTTACTTCTCTCGTACCTGCTGCCGGAAGAGTCTTTAATTCCGGTTCCTGCTCTGGCACTACACTCTCTTTGGATTTTTTAAGTCTATATCCTTTGACCAGGCTGGCTACACCTACTGATGCCAGTCCCAGCACTAATGCACCGCCTCCGGCCAGCAGTACAGCGGCTAAAGTACTAATGGATTTTGTTTTTGTATCTTCTTTCCCGGCGTCAACCAGGTCTCCAAATACGGGTTCAGGCCTATAATGCCAACCTTTTTCATCCTCTGTTTTAAACTCATCAATTACAAGATCCCAATTTCTTTCAGAATCATCAATTACCAAATCGCCGCTTTCATCCTTCTCAGTAATGAGAAAATCACTTCTTTTTTCCTCTTCAGTATTGATAAAATTCTCTCTCCTTTCATCTTCTTCACTAACCAAAAGATTTTTTCTTTCTTCTCCAGGCTCTAATTCTATTAACTGCTCATCCTCTTCCTCATTCACAGCTGCTATATTATTCAAAAGCTTAGACAGGCAATAAAGTATTTCTTCTTCATGGTTGCTAATAACAAGCTCTCTATCAACTTTTTCTTCATCGGTAATAAGTTCATAATCCCCGCCACTATTAAACTCCTCAAACTCCAAGGTTTCTTTATCCTGCTGTTTTATAAACTTGTTTTCCTTCACGGCCATCTCCTCCAAACCATTGGTTTGTCACCTCAACTATCAAATTAATGCAGCTACAATAAAATACTTGTTTTTTACAGGATATTGTAAAAAGGAGTAAATAGTGACAATAAATACACATTTAATTTCTGGTAAAAAATAAGAAGCAGGCATGAGCACCTGCTTCTTATTTATGTTAAGGGGGAAGGCTGA
>JACDOL010000078.1 GCA_017656165.1 Desulfotomaculum sp. | reverse complement strand
GATATATGTACCAGGGATGGGCTTTTAGCCTCACCAGCCAGTACCGACGTTATAAAAGCAGCTTTTGTAGAAGGGACTGAACCTGTAATATATTGTACAGGTGATGCAGACTGGTCTATATTATCTTTAGATTAAACAGCAAAAACGGCTAAATACAGGACTTGTTATTAATAACAAGTCCTGTATTTAGTATCCTTTGTTCGCTGTTCAGCCAAGGCCGCTTCAACCATATTTAAAGGATTGTTGTCACCTATGTAGCGGATTGTTCCGTTAGCTTGAAAACGTACTATATTATTGTAGCGTCCGTCAAAAAATTCCAACATTCCTGTTTTAGGATCCCAGTTTACAGCCTTGAGTTCCAGATAATTACCTTCCCAATCTTTCCCAAAAGGTGATTCTTCAATTAAAGCTATGGCCTCGGAAGTTGATAATTTTTGAAACCAGTTTGGAGAAATGTTTTTCAACAGTTACCACCTACCTTTTATAGAATGCTGTTTAATATAGGGCTGGATACCTTTTAAATCTAGGATAGTTTTACCAGGAACATATAATTTATACAGGTTTGATACAGTTTCAGCATAACAACTAGTTTAAAAAACGCTGATTTCATAGTATATTACCAAATGGAATGAGTTTAATAAAGGATAATTTTACTTTAAAAGAAAAATACTTAAAAGAGAGAGTAATCTCAGGAACAGTTAAAAGTTCCCAGGAAAAGGATATATAAACAGACACATAATCCCAGTTAAGGTATGGGATTACAAATTCAAACGAAACAGCGAAGACATGAAAATAAACAAGATTATTTGCAAAATATTGGAATCTAAAAAAGACAACAAAAAACTAAGCCTTTTACAATAAGGCAATAAATGGAAAATTATTAGGCAATTAAACTAAGCTGCAGATTCTGAAGTGCCCAGCACTTCAGTCCAAATATCAAAGGCTTGACCTTTGACAACAACGAAGGTATAGCTGGATCTAAATCCAACAGCCAAAGCTTAGTCAAAGACTTGTCGAATGATTTAAGTCTTCTTGGGTTTTCTGCCCTATTTTTACTCCTATCGTGTTGGGGGTGAAAATATAAAAGCCCTCTTCAGAGGGCTTGGTAAAAGTATCTTTATACTTTCCGAAAATATTCAAGAGAAAGTAAGGGGGTGACCCGTAGTGTCATCAGAAGAAGTAAGATTAACTAAGATGACTAAAGCTTCTGGGTGAGCAGCGAAAATAGGTCCTGAGACACTGTCGCAGGTGCTGCGGCATTTACCAAAAATAAATGATCCTAACTTACTGGTAGGACCGGAAACATCTGATGATGCTGCAGTTTACCGAGTCTCGGATGATACTGCAGTAATACAGACGTTGGACTTTTTTCCTCCTATGGTAGATGACCCGTATATATTTGGCCAAATTGCTGCTGCCAATGCTTTAAGTGACGTTTATGCCATGGGTGGACGCCCACTGCTGGCGTTAAATATTGTTTGTTTTCCTAACTGCTTAGATGTCAAAGTATTGAAAGAAATACTGCGAGGCGGCGCGGATAAAGTTAACGAAGCCGGGGCTGTGATAGCCGGGGGGCATTCAGTTGAAGATAATGAGCCTAAATATGGCCTGGCAGTGTGCGGTATAGTCCAGCCTGATAAAATGCTGTCCAACAGTGGCGCTGTACCGGGCGATATGCTGGTACTAACAAAACCGCTGGGAACAGGAATAATAAATACTGCCATAAAAGGAGATATAGCTTCTGAAGAAACCGCAGCCCTGGCAGTAAAATATATGTCCATGTTAAATAATAAAGCTGCCGAAGCCATGCTTAAAGTAGGTGTAAATGCCTGTACGGATATAACCGGTTTTGGCTTTTTAGGACATGCAGCAGAAATGGCAAGGGCTAGTAATGTTACTTTAGAAATTTGGTCCAAAGAGTGCCCTGTTATACCTGGGGTGAAAGACCTGGCCATGATGGGGATGATACCGGCCGGTGCTTATAACAATCGTTACCACCTGGGGGATAATGTAGTATTTGATTTATCTGTACCGAGGGAAATACAGGATGTATTATTTGATCCGCAGACTTCTGGTGGGCTGCTGATCAGTGTATCAAAAAATAAAGCCCACCATTTAATGGAAATATTAAAACAAGAACAGGTACCTGCTGCATTGGTAGGGTGCGTTACTTCAAAAAATAATACATTGATTAGTGTTCGGTAAGGGGGATTCAATAGTGAAAAAGGAGATTAATAACTGCGGTTTAGCTTGCCCGCAGCCTGTACTTAATACTAAAAAGGCACTGGATGAAATAGAATCAGGGATAGTTGTATCTATTGTTGATAATGAAGCAGCTAAGGAAAATGTAACTAGGTTTGCTCAAAATGCCGGTCATGATGTTTCATTTGAAGAAAATGACGGAAAATACATTATTACTATTATCAAAGGAGAAGGGGGTCAAGAGGAAGTGGCAGTGCCGGTTAAAGAAGTTGAGCAGACTGCTGCCAGTACCATATACCTTATTACAACGGATTCTATTGGTCAGGGAGCCCCGGAACTTGGATATACTTTAATGAAAAGTTTTTTCATCTCGATAAAAGCAGTTGAGCCTATTCCGAAAGCATTAATATTAATGAATGCTGGAGTAAAACTAGCCTGCACGGGCAGCAAGGCAGTGGAAGACCTGCAGGAACTGGAGAAGAAAGGAACTGAGATAATAGCCTGCGGGACCTGTTTAGACTACTATAAACAAAAAGATAAGCTGGAAGTGGGTAAAGTAAGCAACATGTTTGAAATTATTAGCAAAATGGGAACGGGTAAAGTAATAACAATTGCTTAACAAGAACTGGTAAATTTATGCTTTGACATAAGAACACTAAAAGGGGATGACAAAAAACACCCCCTTTTAGTGATAAATTTCAAGAAAAATTTTAATCAAATATTGACTTTTATATTCTGTTATTGCATAATAATATGTGCGCCGTTGGGTACAGCAATAAAAATATATCGGGATGTAGCTCAGTTTGGTAGAGCGTTCGGTTCGGGACCGAAAGGCCGCAGGTTCAAATCCTGTCATCCCGACCATTTTTTAAGCCACCGTTAAAAACAGTGGCTTGTTTTTATGCTTTTTATATTTGTGGATAACAACTGGCCGCTCTGCAGGTTATTATAGTCCTTGCAGTGCTGTTGGCGATAGGGTTTGGTACTGGTATTATATATTTAAAAGAAAAATTTACCGGCAGATAAGTTGGAAGAGATACGTCCTACTAAAAGGGCGTATCTTTTTTTCTATTTATTCTATGTAACACGTTGTAATGCGCAATCATATTCTTATTATTGTATGGAGGTTGTTAGATAAGGTTAACAATCTTAAAGGCCATTAAGAAGGGGGAGATAAATAAAATGTGCCCAACTTTAAATAATATCCCAGTGGGTTGTAATGCCCTGGTAAAGAAGATCAACGCCTCTGGCATTAAGAAAAGGCGGTTATTAGACCTGGGGCTGGTTCCCGGTACTAAAGTTGAAGCAGTGGGACGCAGCCCGCTGGGCGACCCTACTGCCTATAATATCCGCGGTGCAGTGATTGCTCTCCGAAATGAAGAAGCAAGTATGGTTCAAGTTAGTAAATTAGGAAATTAGGAGGAATAAAAATGGGCTTAACTTATCAATCTACGGGAACTGCTGCTTTCCGTGAAGAAGCGTTTAACTTTAGCGCAGATGATAAACAACCGGTAATTGCCCTGGCCGGCAACCCTAATACAGGTAAAAGTACTTTATTTAACTTACTAACTGGTCTTCGCCAGCATACAGGAAATTGGCCGGGAAAAACAGTGCTGCAAAGTAAGGGAAGTTTTATACACCAGGGGATTAAGTACACTGTGGTTGATCTGCCAGGAACATATTCCTTATTGGCAAATTCCATTGAAGAACAGGTGGCAAGAGATTTTATTTGTTTCGCTAAGCCCGATGTTACTGTAGTGGTGGTAGATGCTACATGTTTAGAGAGAAATTTAAATTTTGTTCTGCAGGTAATGGAAATAACAAACAAAGTTGTAGTTTGTGTTAATTTAATTGATGAGGCAAGACGTAAAAAAATACAGGTTCACACTGATAAGTTAAGAAAAATGTTAGGTGTACCGGTTGCTTCCACCGCGGCCAACATTGGTGAAGGCATACCAAAACTGCTGGACCTGGTAAGTAAGGTGGTATTTGATAAGTTAAAACCAAAGCCCGTACAAATAAAGTATGACAAAGAAATTGAAGAAGCTGTATCTAAACTGGAACCTAAGGTTATAGAAGCTTTAGGCAGTGAATTAAATTCGCGCTGGGTGGCCCTGCGTTTGCTGGAGGGCGATACAACTTTAATACAATCATTAGAAAACTATTACGGCAAACAGCATCTGCAAACGCTCCAGGAGGTGCTGGCATGAATTCAGATAATTCAATGAGTTCTTTACTAAAAGAAGCTCAAGGCATTATTGGACCGCAGCAGGGCCAGATGCGGGATCGCATTGTCAACAGCATATACCAGACTGCTGAAAGCATTGCTGCCAGCACAGTAAGTACTTCTGGAAAAGTTGATTGGGATAGAAAAATAGACAAGATTATTACTTCAAAAATATGGGGTTTTCCTATTATGCTAGCCCTGCTGACAGTGGTTCTTTGGATAACTATTACTGGTGCTAACGTACCATCTTCTTTACTAGCAGAAGGATTGTTTTGGATTGAAGCTAAACTAACAGATTTCTTTATGGCTGTTAATGCTTCAGAATGGCTGCACGGTTTTCTAGTTTTAGGTGTGTACCGGGGATTGGCCTGGGTAGTATCGGTTATGCTCCCGCCAATGGCTATCTTTTTTCCGCTGTTTACTTTATTGGAAGATTTAGGTTACCTACCTAGGGTAGCTTTTAACCTGGACCGCTTTTTTAAAGGTGCTGGAGCTCACGGTAAGCAGGCCCTTACCATGAGTATGGGATTTGGCTGTAACGCAGCAGGGGTAATAGCATGCCGTATCATTGAATCACCAAGGGAAAGGTTAATTGCAACCCTAACAAATGCATTTGTCCCCTGTAATGGTCGTTTTCCAACCTTAATTGCTTTAGCCACCATCTTTATTAGTGGTTCAGTAGCCGTAACTTTTAAAAGTGCGGCAGCTACATTGACAGTGGCAGGTCTGGTGGTGGTTGGCATTGCTATAACACTGCTGGTTTCCTTCTTGTTAACTAAAACTTTGCTTAGAGGGATACCTTCATCATTTACATTAGAACTGCCCCCTTACAGGAAACCGCAGGTTGGCCAGGTTTTAATCCGCTCTGTGCTGGACCGCACTATATTTGTTTTGGCCCGGGCTATGATTATTGCTGCCCCGGCTGGCGGTATAGTATGGATACTGGCCAATACTATGATTGGTGATACCAGCATCTTAGCATTAGTTGCTGGTTGGCTGGACCCATTTGCCCGCCACATGGGCTTGGATGGGTTTATATTGATGGCTTTTATATGCGGCCTGCCTGCTAATGAGATAGTATTTCCTATATTGATAATGAGTTATGTTTCCGGTGGTGCCATGATGGAACTGGACAGCTTGAAAGCACTGCGCCAGCTGCTGGTTGAACAGCACGGCTGGACCTGGCTAACAGCACTCTGCACTACGCTGTTTGTCCTATGCCACTGGCCCTGTGGGACTACTTTATTTACCATCCAGCGGGAACAGAAAAGCTGGTACTGGATGTTTATGGCTGCATTAATACCTACTTTAGTCGGTATAGTACTTTGTATTGCAGTTAATTACCTGGTTCGTGGACTGGGTTTAGTATAATATATACAATACAATAATAATACGATGCCCGGGGGCTTCCTGCCCCGGGTACTCCGTTTTCGAGGGGGTTTTCTGTTTTGCCCGATGAATCTAATCAGCTAAAGCACAATAATATACTTCGTAGTGAAAAGAAAATGCTGCTGTCAATATTTCTTGTGGGCACAGTTCTTACCGGAAAATTAATTGGAGCTTTTATAACGAACAGTTTGGCGCTTTTTTCTGATTCTTGGCATTTGTTAACCGACCTTGCGTCACTGCTAATTAGCTGGTGGGGGTTAAAGGCTGCAGCTAAGCCCGCCAACAATAAGTTTACCTTTGGACATTACCGGCACAGTATTTTAACAGCGTTAATTAATAATGTTTCTTTAATTTGTATTTCCATATTTATTTTATATAAATCTGTGGAAAGGTATCTTAAACCGGTAGAAGTTGAACCAAAGGGTATGATTTTGTTAGCTATACTGGGTTTGGCTGTGAATTTAATAATAGTATATAATCTTAAAAACAATAGTAACGTCAATGTAAAAAGTGCCTTCCTGCATTTTGTTGGTGATGCTTTGGCAGATGTTGGAGTGCTGCTGGGTGGGACAATAATTTATTTTACAAAATGGTACGGTATTGATACGCTGCTTAGTGCTTTTTTGGGTTGTTTTATTTTAAAAAGTGCAGTAAAAATGACAATAGAATGTTTAAAAATATTACTGGAAGCTGTTCCTGACCACATATCGTTAGAGAAAATGAAAGAAAGAATTAAAAGTATAGATGGAGTGATTGAAATAACCGATCTTCATGTTTGGAGTCTCTCTGCCGAAGTGCAGTCTATGACTGCTCATATATGTGTTCAAGAATGCAGCTCAGCTAAATGTAAGCAGCTGCTGCGCAGCATACAGAATTTATTAAAAGATGAATTTGATATTGAACATACTACTATACAATTTGAGTTATCTCCCTGCGGCAGTTGTTACTACAGTAGTAATGATGATACAAAAAGCTGTATGCTGTGTATTGACTCCCAAAATAGTAAGGGCACAGATTTGTAAGTATAATTATATGGAATAAAAATCCCGAGTATTTATGGCTCCAGGTGTTATTTATTTAACAAGTTAATATGCAATATTTAGCATGTTTATAACATCATATAAATATGGATAGCATTTCAGGTAATTAATTTTATCAAGTATTAGACAATTTTATAGACAAATGAAGCAATATTTGGTATAAATTTAGTAGCTTAAAAATAAATAGATGTTGTTTAGGTGCCCTTTGCTTAGCAGAAGGGTTAAAAGGGAACGCGGGTGAGATTCCCGGGCGGACCGGCCACTGTATTCGGGGAGAAGCTCTCAAGCTGCCACTGGTTAAGTTGTACCGGGAAGGCGAGAGCAGACAATGAACCGTAAGCCAGGAGACCTGCCTAAGCAGCTGTTAGCATGACCTTCCGGGTATAAAGGTTCATGCTTAAGTTGACAAGCTTCTAGGTGCTGTCCTGTATTACACCAGCACCTAGCTGAGTTTTGTTAAATTTAAGCAATAATACCCTGACGAAGGTCAGGGTTTTTTATTGTTTAAAAAACGCATATTTTATTTTTATCGGTAACGGGGGGATATTATGAAAGGAATATTATACGGTGTTGGTGTAGGACCCGGGGATCCAGAGCTCTTAACAATTAAAGCAGTTAAGGTAATAAAGAAAGCAGATGTTGTTGTGGCTCCCAAAACAGAAAAAAAGGATATAAGTTCAGCCTTGTCTATTGCTAAACCATATATTAAAAAGTCAACTGAAATTATTGAGCTTACTTTTCCCATGCTGCTTAACAAGGAAAAAATTTCTGCAGCTTGGGAAGATAACAAAAGGATAATTGTTAATTTGCTGAGACAGGAAAAAAGAGTTGTATTTGTAACACTTGGTGATCCTATGCTTTACAGTACTTTTATCTATGTTCAAAGACTGGTGGCTGAGTATGGCTATCCTATTAAAGTAATACCGGGGATAACATCTTTTTCTGCCATTGGTAGTCGTTTAAATTATCCTTTGGCCGAGGGGAGTGATACTTTATGTATAGTTCCAGCTACAATAGATGAAAAAAAACTTGATGAATTATTATCAACATCTAACAATCTTGTGCTGCTCAAAGTTTATAAAAATTTTAATAAAATAGTTAAAAAATTAAATAAATATCAATTAATAAATAATGCTGTTATGGTTACAAAATGTGGACTTGAGGGTGAAAGGATCATTACAGACTTAAAAAACAAAGGCAGTGAAGAAGTTAATTATCTCTCTACAATTATTGTCAGGCGGTACACTAAAGATAAGATAATTACATAGAAGGGAGACGGTCAAATGAAATCAATTATAAGATTAGGATTACTGCTGCTCTTATTTTTATTTCTTGTTGGTTGTTATGCTGAAAATGATATCCGAGGTAAAAAAGCAATACTGGTAGTAAGTTTTGGTACCAGTTACCCGGAAGCACGAAAGTCCTGCATTGAAAGTGTAGAAAACAAAATAAGAAGTACCTTTAAAGATTATGAAGTGCGCCGGGCTTTTACCTCAGACTTTATTATTAAGAAATTAAAGGAAAGAGATGGCATAAGTGTTGATAATCCTGATACTGCACTAAAAAAATTAAAAGAAGAAGGATACGAAGAAGTTATTGTTCAGCCCCTTCACATTATTCCGGGATCAGAATATGAAGAAATAAAGGATGTAGTAAACCATTATATTAACGAAAAATCTTTCAAGAAGATTGTCCTTGGTCGCCCACTGCTGGGAAGTGAGAGCAGCCCAAATGATTATGCTGTTGTATTAGAAGCTTTAAAAGAACAGATACCTGACCTAGCTGAAGACCAGGCAGTGGTGTTGATGGGTCATGGCAGCGAGCATCCGGCTAATCATTGCTATGCCAAACTGCAGGAGGAAATTGATAAATTAGGTTTAAATATATTTATAGGTACTGTGGAAGCTGAGCCTACCCTGGATGATGTTAAAGAAAAATTAAAGGCCAGAAGAATTAATAAAGTGATATTGATGCCTTTTATGCTGGTTGCTGGAGACCACGCAAAAAACGACCTGGCCGGGAATGAGGAAAGTTCCTGGAAAATGCAGCTGCAGGATGATTACAGCGTAGAAATTTACCTTCATGGATTAGGAGAAAATAAGTCAATTCAAAATATTTACGTTCAGCATGTAAAAGATGCTATAGGTATGATAAAAAATAATTAACAATAAAACGGGTTCGCTTTACCGGACCCGTTAATTGCTGTTAAA
>JACDOL010000077.1 GCA_017656165.1 Desulfotomaculum sp. | reverse complement strand
CAAATAAAAAACAACTGCCGGGGAATACCCTGGCAGTTGTTTTTATTTCCAAAATCTTACCGTCAGCACCACTAAAACAGTATATATTTCCAATCTACCTATCAGCATACACAATGATAAAACCACTTTAGCTATTGCCGGCAGTGAACTGTAAGTGGCTGCAGGCCCCACCAGTCCAAAACCGGGACCGATGTTATTTAAGGTGGCTATGGCAGCTGAAAAAGCACTGATTATATCCAACCCCAGCATGGTTAAAAAGCCTGTAACCAGTGCAAAAATAAAAATATGCAGAATAAAAAAGTTTTGTACTGTCTGCACCACCTCCGGGGGCATCACCCGCTGGCCTACCCGCACTGGAATAACTGCCTTGGGATGCAGCAGTTTTATTAACTGCCGTACGGCAGTCTTAGTTAAAATAATTATTCGAATAACTTTAATTCCCCCACCAGTAGAACCAGCACACGCTCCTATAAACATTAATATCACCAGCAGGTACCTGCTGAAATCGGGCCAGCGGTTAAAATCAGCAGTGGCAAAGCCTGTACTGGTCATAATGGAGGCCGCTTGAAAAAGTGCCTCCCGAAAGGCTTTTCCCGCTTCAAATTCAGCTGCATTAATTAAATTTACAGCAATCAGCATTGTAGAAACAAACATAATACTTAAATATATCCTGGCCTCACTATCTTTTAAGGGAGCCAGTTTTTTTCCTCTTATTACACTGAAATAAAGGCTGAAGTTTATTCCGCAGGCAACCATAAAAAATACTATTATCAGCTCAATCATTAGGCTGTCGTAAGCACCTATACTGGCAGTCTTAGACGAAAAACCACCGGTGGCTACAGTGCCAAAGGCGTGAATAAACGAATCAAACCAGGTCATGCCGGCCAGCTTTAGCAGTACAATCATGGCTATGGTAAAACCAAGATACAGCTTGTAAAGCTGTCTTGATGTTTGAGTCACCCGGGGTACCACTTTACTTTTAGTGGGCCCGGTAACCTCGGCCTTATACATCTGCAGGCCGGCAATATTTAACGAAGGTATTAATGCCAGGGTGAGAACAATAATCCCCATTCCCCCCAGCCAGTGGGTCAGGCTGCGCCAAAACAGCAGGCCCTTGGGCAGGGCTTCCACTTCATCTATAACCGAGGCCCCGGTGGTGGTAAATCCTGACATGGTTTCAAAAAAAGCATCTGCCGGGTGCGGAAGCACCCCGCTGATGGCAAAGGGTAGAGCTCCAAATACAGCTAACAGAAGCCACCCCAGGGCAGCAACTATGAATCCTTCTCTTTGACTCACCTTAAATGATTGGGGCTTAATGAACACCAGAAAAAAACCAATTACCCCGGTAATAAGAATACTATATAAAAAGGCCCTGAAGTCACTTCCCGCTTCCGCATAAGAAATGGCCAAGGAAGGAAACATTGCTCCTGCTTCGCAGCACAACAACAATCCCAGGGTTTTAAGTACCAGCTTAGAATTCAAGATTATATACCTCCTGAACCGGCCAATGCTTCAACCTTTTTCAAATAATTACCTAGTGAAAAAACCACCAGGCGGTCTCCTTCATTTATTACTTCTTTACCCTCGGGAATTATGGCTTTGTTGTTGCGTAATATGGCCCCAACAATAACACCTTTAGGCAGCCCTGCTCCCTGTAAAGACTTGTTCACCAGCCTGCTGTCTTTTTGCACTATCAGTTCAACAACCTCTGCTTGGCCGTTTGGCAGAACAAACATATTTAAAAGTTTACCGCCGCGGATGAACCGAAGAATTTCACTGACAGTAATCAAGCGGGGGCTGACTGCATGGTCTACCCCCAACCGCTCCACCATTGCAGCATAGCTCGGCCTGCTTACTTTAGCCACAACCTGCCTAGCTCCCATTTGTTTAGCCATTAGGGAAATAAGCAGGTTTTCTTCATCAAACCCGGTAACGGCTACAAATGCGTCAGTATCCTTTACTCCCTCGTCCTGCAAAAAATCAATATCAGTTCCATCAGCTTTTAATACCAGCACATTAGGCAGGCGTTCTGCCAGTTCTTCACATTTTTCTCCATCCCGCTCCACCAATTTAACTTTAATACCCATACTGTCCAGCTTCGAGGCCAGGTAGTAACCTATACGCCCGCCTCCCAAAATCATAACATTCTGTACCCGGCGCTTTTTGCCCTTAAGACGGTAGCAGAGCTGGCTTATGCTCTTTAAATTTCCCAGAACATAAATCCTGTCTCCCGGCAATAAAAAATCATTCCCGCTGGGTATCAACATTTCACCCTTGCGGGAAATTGCCACTACCCTTGTTGACTTTGGAAAATCAAGTTCAGACAGTTTTTTATTGGTAATGTTAATTTTTACATCATTAACATCAATTTCTGCCATTAATACTTTTCCGTCGGCAAAGAGTTCAGTATGGGTCGGTAAAAACAGGGTTAACTGCTGGGCTATTTCTGTGGCTGCAGCATATTCAGGATTAATTAACAGGTCAATGCCCCACTCAGATTTCGTTGCCAGCAGGTCGTAAGCATAATCAGGGTCACGAACCCTGGCCACTGTTTGAGGCACACCCTTTTTCTTTGCTTTCATACAGGCAATTATATTCACTTCATCACTGCTGGTAACGGCCACCAGCATATCACTTTCCGTTACCACTGGATCATTGATAACTTGTGAAGTTCCACCGTTCCCCTTTAATGTTAGTACATCCAGTTTTTCTTGTATTGCTTCCAGCTTTTCACCATTGCGATCAATCAATACTACATCATGATTGTCTTCTATTACTCTTTTTGCTATTTCCAATCCTACTTTACCGGCTCCAATAATGCATACTTTCAAGTGGAACCCCTCCTAACTATATCGGTGAGTAACAACCTCCCCTACATTTCTACTCTAGAATAAGGGAAAAATCAAGGGGTTTAAAAATAATCTGAAATTTGCATAGCTCTTAAGCCGCAAAAAAGGGGTGAAGGAAGGCATAAAAAGGACTTCACCCCTTAGTTTGTCGAATATACTGGTAGCCAAACCAAAAAAGGAACTGCAGCTCAAAAAACTTCTTGGTGAGAACTGGAGAAAGAGATACTAAGAGATATGCTAATAAGATGCTAATAAGCGGCATCGTAAGGGAAGCCTTGACCGGGCTGGCTTCAAACATCCCCCGGAATACCCTTTGCGGTTGCCGTTTCCAGCAAAGCCGGCATCACCGGATTCTTGATGATCAATCTATTCCTTCCCGATAACTGCTTTAATGGCAGCAAGTGTATTTTCACAAACGAATTCCAATTCCTCTTCAGATACGGTTAGCGGAGGTACAATTTCTATAACGTCTACTATCGGTCGTAATAAAAGCCCCCGTTTGCGCGCTTCTGTAATAACCCGATGACCGATCTGCCTACTATAAGGATAAGGTTCTTTAGTTCTATAATCTTTAACCAGTTCAATGCCAACCATAAAACCTTTTTGTCTAATATCCCCCACATTGTCCAATTCCCAAAATCTTTTCAACTGTTCATTAAGGAAACTTATTTTAGGCTGCAGCTTGTCTATTGTTTTTTCCCTTTCAAAAATATCTAAATTGGCCAGTGCGGCAGCACACCCCAGCTGATTACCGGTATAAGAATGGCCGTGGGTAAACTTTTTATGTTCCTCAGGCAGGCCTAAAAAAGCGTTATAAATATCATCGGTGGTTAATGTTGCAGCCAAAGGTAAATATCCTCCGGTAATGCCTTTAGATAGGCACAGAATATCCGGGGATACATTTTCATGTTCACAAGCAAACATTTTTCCTGTTCGCCCAAACCCCACAGCTACTTCGTCTAAAATCAATAAAATATTATAATCACTGCACAGCTGACGAATTTTTGCCAGATAACCCCTGGGAACAGCCAGCATGCCCCCGGCAGCAATCATTTCAGGCTCCATTATCATCGCCGCTATTTCATCATGGTTATTTTTCATTATTTTTTCTACCTGCTCGGTACAAGCTAAACCGCAGTTCTCTTTTTCCAAACCAAGGGGACAGCGGTAACAATAGGGAGCATCTACCTTATAACCCTGAAAAAGAAGGGGGCGGAAAATGGCATGAAACAAATCTACGCCTCCCACAGATACAGAGCCGATGGTATCGCCATGATACCCTTTTTTCAAAGAAATAAATTTAGTTTTTCTTTTATATTCCGCACCTTTTTGCTGCCAGTATTGAAAGGCCAGTTTAAGGGCTACTTCTGTGGAAGTGGCACCGTTGTCTGAATAAAATACTTTATTTAAACCCTTCGGTGTTATATCTACCAGTTTTTTGGCAAGCAAAGTTGAAGGCAAGTTTGCCTGGCCAAGAAGAGTGGAGTGCGCCACCAAATCCAACTGTTTCTTAATGGCATTATTAATTTCCGGTCGAGCATGTCCATGAACCGTAACCCAAATAGAAGAAACGGCGTCAAGATATTTATTCCCTTCCAAATCATATAAATAACTGCCTTCCCCTCTGGCTATCATTAATATTTCTTCTTCCCTATACTGCTGCATTTGAGTAAATGGATGCCAAACATACTCTTTATCCCAATGTTCCAACGTTTTCTTTGAGTACAATTTATGCCTTCCTCCCATAACAGTACAAAATTTCATAGGTGCAGTACACACCTTCAATTGTGCTGTAATTTTTTTGATAGTAATTCAGTATATCTCGATAACGTTTTTTACCTAAATAACCTTTTGATCCGGTTTGGGGTGTACAGGCATTTGATGCCCCTACTTTTTTTATAGCTGCAAAAAAATCCCTTGCTCGAGGAAAATATTGACGGTAATAATCCTTAATTACTTTAACTTCTTTAAAATCGTTATTTACCATCAGTTCCTCCAAGGCCCGGGCAGAAATAAACTGCTGCCCCGGATGCCGTTTATCACCAAATACCAAGCTGAAAATTTGACGCAATTCCTGAAAAGTGCTTTCTCCAAAGGTAGTAAAAAACAGCCAGCCATTTTTATTTAAATTTTTCCTCAGCAAACCCAAAGCATTGTTTAAATCTTGAAACCACTGAAAGGTGGCATTAGAAACAATTAAGTCCACTGGCTTATCAAGATTTATTTTCTCTCCGTCCATTTGCACAAAATAAAGGTTATTGTTTAAGCCAAACTGCCTGCTAATTTTGTTTTTGCAGACTTCCAACATTTCTGAAGAAATATCTGTAATTATTATTTCTGATGAAGAAAATCTTTTGTTTGCCATTAATGAATGCATAATCAGCTGGGTAAAGTATCCCGTACCACAGCCGATTTCCAGAATCTTTTCAACCTTACTGGCAAAATCCATTGCTTCCAGCAGCTGCAGTAATTCCCCGGCCATAATTTTTTGTATACAGGCATATTGATCATAGCTGCTAACTGCCTGGGAAAAATGCTTCTGAACCAGTTTTTTGTTGATAACACTACTCATTATCTAATCACCCAGTTTTACAAGATATTTTTCAACTGTTTCATTAAAAACTTCAGCACTGGTAAAAAAACAAGCATGTCCTGCTTTGGGCAGTTCAATCAGGTTAACCTCATCTGCTACTTTAGTTAACAATTTAGCTAAAGTTATCCCTCCCTTAAAAGGACAAATATTGTCATCACTACCATGAATAATCAGTATTGCAGGCCAGCCACAGCTGCTTTTTGCCAAATCTTCCCGCAAATCCGTCTTCAACAAATATTCCAGCCCTGCCTGTAAAAAATCAGTGCTAAAATTGGCGTTATTTCGATTGTAAATATCTACCAATTGTCTGCTGAATCCAGCTTCTTTTTCAGCGTCAGTAAAGATCAGGCTGTAAAATTTAGTTAAAGTTTTATTAATATCCGCCTCCAGCTGTCTTTGCATTCTTTTTACAATAATCGGCGGCAGTCCTCCGGCATAATCAACATCAGTTGTAAAGCGGGCAGTAGCTCCCACCAAAATCAACCCTTTAAGCTTCTGCCTCATTTTAAGGGATATTTCCAAGGCCAACAAAGACCCCATTGACCATCCTATCAAAACCGGATTTTGCAAATCATCTAACAGCGCTGCTAGAGCTTCAGCAAGTAATGACCTGCCCGGAGTAATGTTATATATTTTTTGCTTATGCCAGTAATCTTCCAGATCGATAAAGTGGCAGCGGTATCTTTTAGCAAAAACCTGCTGCTTAATCCAAACAGACGGCCTGTGAGCCCAGCCCGGTAAAAAAACAAGTTCTGTCACAATTAAACCCTTTCCTCTCTTTTAATGTTTGCAAATTGCTCAACAGCATAAGTCAAGTCCTGCATGCTGTGGGTTGCCATTAAAGTAACCCTGATTCGCTCGCTATTTTTTGGTACAGTCGGAACCCTGATGGGCAGGGCTAAAATACCCCTTTGCCTTAACTTTTTACTAAAATTAATTACGTTATCATTTCCCGGAATCAAAATGGGAATAATTTGACTGTCGCTATCCAAAGTAGAAAATCCCAATTTATTCAGTTCATTGATCATCCATTTGGATTTATTATGTAAATCCCGTCTCAATCTATCCCCTGCTGTACCGGCAATTACTTTAAGAGCACCCAGAATACTTCCCAACACCGCCGGGGGTAAAGATGTGGTATATATAAAAGAACGGCATTTATTGCGCAAATAATCCACAAGTGTTTTACTGCCAGCCACATAGGCTCCCAAACAGCCAAATGCTTTGCTCAGCGTTCCCAAATGTATGTCAATGTGCTCAGCTACCATTTCATGGGCAGCCAACCCCCGGCCCTTTGGACCAAAAACCCCCTCTCCATGGGCTTCGTCCAGCATCAGCATTGCACCGTATCGCTGCTTTAATTCCACCAATTCCTTTATTGGTGCCCGATCACCGTCCATACTGAAAATACTGTCAGTGACAATCAGTCTTCGCCCGGGTGTGGTTGTATTTTTAAGAAGTTTTTCTAAATGATCCAAATCCTTGTGCCGGTATCTTTTCAGCCTTGCTCTGCTGAGTATGATGCCATCAACAATACTTGCATGGTTCAACTTGTCACTGAAAACATAATCGTTTCTACCTACCAAAGCTTGGATAACTCCTAAATTGGCACAATAGCCGGAACTGAATAAAAGAGCACTTTCCCGGCCTTGAAACCGGGCCAGCGCTTCTTCAACTTCTTCATGCAAAGCTGAAGTTCCCACCACCAGTCTGGAACCAGCTGTTCCCGTGCCATATTTTTGCAAAGCATGTACTGCTGCCTCTTTTAATACCGGGTGATTTGCCAAACCAAGATAGTTATTTCCGGCAAGGTTTAGCATTGTTTGGTTACCAACTGCTATCCACGGTTCGGGAGGTGTTTTAACTGTTATGGTTTGGCGAAACAAAGAGTTGGCTTTTAGAATATCTAATTCTTTTTGCATCTCACCGTAGAAATCAGTCATTTTGACACCTCAAAATTTTTTCATGGTTCAAATATTGTTCCGGAGCAGAGAATTTACCGGCTCGTTCATCAGCATCCATATAGGGGATGATACCTAAAACAGGTACACCGGTAATACCTGCAATATATCGCGGGTTTGTTTTTTCAACAACAGTTTCTACTTTTCTTTGCGTATAGTTTATAATAATACCTTTAACTACCAGCCCCATACTCTGGGCATATTTAACGGTCAGCACTGTATGGTTGATCGTCCCCAAATTTGGCCTGGCAACCACAATTACCGGTAAATTTAATAATTTTATTAGATCAGATATTAAAATTTCGGTACCGGAAATGGGGACGCAAATACCCCCTGCCCCTTCAACTAAAACCCAATCATAATTGGCCTGCAGCTTATTAAAGTGAGTTAGTATCAAATCTAAATTTATAGTTTTATTTTCCAGTTCCGCCGCCAAACTGGGAGAAACAGCTTCACGTAAACAGTAAGTATTCATTTCTGCCATCGGCTGCGGCAGTTTGGCTAAATTTTTGACAAATTCCATATCGTTGGATATATATTGCTGCCTTTCAAATTTCCCTCCGGTTTCAATTGGCTTGTATACAGCTACTTTCCGCCCCTGCCTTTGCAGCAAATTAGCCAGTAATGCCGTTACAAAGGTCTTCCCCACACCGGTATCTGTACCGGTAATAAAATAGCCCGGCAAATTTTACACCTCTTTCGTTAACCATGTTTACATCATTGGTTAACGATGATTATATTAAATTCACTTGTAAAAGTAAAGATTAACCAGTTAAAATCTTAGGTAGACTCCATTGTCAAGGCACAAATTTTAAAATTTCAAGCTGCAAAAGGAAAGCCACCGGTATCAAAGAACCAGTGGCTTTTTCTGTTCCGGACGGGTTCTGAGAGCTGCAGCTTGCATAAGCACTGCATTATAAGATCTATAAGTATCCGGTATTTCCTTCTGCTGCTACTTACGTGCTAAACTAAAAAAAAATGGAGGGGGATTGAGATGCAGGTTGAAGTTCTTAAACGCAAAAATTTTCTACACGGCAATTTCCAGGGACTCGTTTTAACTATAGTAGTGGGAGTTCTTGCCCAAAACATTATCCAGTTACCTTTTTTTTCTGTGACTGGGCCAATGATTATTGCTATTTTAGTTGGCATGGCCTGGCGTGCATTTATGGGAATTCCGAAGTATGCCGACACAGGAATAAGTTTCGCGAGCAAGAGACTGCTGCGTTATGGTATTGTTTTAATGGGTGTTCGTCTTAACTTAGATGCCATTACTGCTGCAGGTCCCCAAATCATTCTCCTGGATGTATCGGTAATTATTACGGCCGTTGTTGTTATATGTTATCTAGGAAAAATACTTGCTGTTGAAGAAAAATTAGCCTTGCTAACAGCTGTAGGGACAGGAGTCTGCGGAGCCGCTGCCGTTGCTGCAGTCGCACCAACGATTAAAGCAAATCAGGACGAAACAGTAGTATCTGTGGCGAGTGTTGCCGTTCTGGGGACCATTGGTAGTATTTTATACATACTGTTAAAGCCATTTCTGGGGTTAAGCCTAGATAAATACGGTATTTTTGTGGGAGCAACCCTGCACGAAGTGGCCCATGTAATAGCAGCAGCCCAGCCGGCAGGTGACTCCGCAGCCAACATGGCTATTTTAACCAAACTCGGCCGGGTGGCATTATTAATTCCCGTTACTCTTGGGAT
>JACDOL010000076.1 GCA_017656165.1 Desulfotomaculum sp. | reverse complement strand
GTTTATTTTCCTCATAAAAAGCCACACCTACCAGCCCAGGTCCAGCGTGCACTACCATTGCCGGGCTGATTTCACCAACGCCTACCAGGTCCAGGTTGGGCAGCTGGAGCTTTTTAGCCACCGACCTGGCCTCTTCCAGGGCATCTGCATGCATTACCGCCAATTTTAATTTCTTACCCTCAGCATATTCTCTTACTATCTCCACCAACTTGTTGAGGGAACGCTTACGACCTCTTACCTTATCATAAGTGTAATATTTCCCTTCCTCATTAATGGATATAATGGGTTTTACATTAAGCATTTCACCAATCGTTCCGGCCACATACCCGATTCTGCCGCCCTTCCTTAGGTACTCCAGCGTCTTTACCACAAAAAATACCTTTACCTTTTTCTGCAGTCCGCGCAGTCTTTTTACCACTTCTTCAAAATCTATTCCTTCTTCTATCTGCCGCCTTGCTTCCAATACTAAAAACCCCAGCCCCAAAGACAGCGCTTTAGAATCAATCACCTCTATATTAATAATATTTTTCATCTGGCGGGCCACAGTCTTAACCATCTGGTAAGTACCGCTGAGTCCGCTGGAGATATGTATGGCAATGACATCAGTAAAACCCTCTTTTGCCAATTTTTCAAACAGGTTAACTGCCTCACCGGGAGAAGGCATAGAAGTCTTGGGAGTCTCATTTTTCATGCTGTCATATACTTCCTGGGGCTCTATTTCTACCCTGTCCATGTACTGCCTGTCATTATAAACAACCTTTAAAGGCAGAAGGTTTATACCATACTTTTTAAATTCCTCTTTTGAGATATCGCATGTGCTGTCAGTAACAATAGCAACTTTTCTCATACTTTTTTAAACGTCACCTCTTCTTTAATCAACAAAGTATTTCTACGTTAGTAAATTCAATCCTTCAAATTATTTTTATTTATTATTTAACTCTTAGTAATTTTTACATCTATTATGCGTAAGATTATATTATAAAATGGAAAGAGGAGGTATTAAATGGGTAAACAAATCACTCTTACTGTCATTAAGGCAGACGTAGGAGGATATGTTGGACATTCCAGTGTCCACCCGGAACTGCTGGCAAAGGCCAGGGCCATGCTTACCGGGAGACCAGAGCTGATAGATTTTCATATTACACACGTCGGTGATGACATAAACTTAATAATGACCCACAGCCTGGGACCAAACTCCGGTAAGATTCACCAGCTGGCATGGGACACTTTTGTTGCCTGTACAGGTGTAGCCCAGAAGCTAAAACTTTATGGTGCTGGACAGGACCTGCTGTCCGACGCTTTTTCGGGAAACATCAAAGGTATGGGGCCCGGTGTGGCAGAAATGCAGTTTGAAGAACGTAAAAGTGAACCTATTATTATATTTATGGCTGACAAAACCGAACCAGGAGCATGGAACCTCCCCCTGTACAAGATGTTCGCCGATCCATTCAACACCATAGGCCTGGTTATTGATCCCAATATGCACGATGGTTTTGAGTTTGAAGTTAGAGATCTAATTAAAAACCGGAAGGTCATGTTCAGAGCCCCGGAAGATCTTTATGATATGCTGGTTTTTATCGGCGCCCCGGGTCATTACTGCATAAAAAGAGTTTTTCATAAGAAGAGCAGGGAAATTGCAGCCTGTTCTACTACCCAGCGCTTAAACTTATTAGCCGGTCGATATGTAGGTAAAGACGATCCCGTACTAATTGTCCGCTGCCAAAGCGGCCTGCCGGCAGTAGGAGAAGCCTTAGAACCCTTTGCCAACCCCCACCTGGTATCAGGCTGGATGCGGGGCTCACACAGCGGGCCCTTAATGCCAGTGGGACTGGAAGACTGTGCTCCAACCAGGTTTGACGGCCCGCCTAGGGTGGTGGCACTGGGATTCCAGTTGGCAGACGGTAAACTGCACGGGCCGCAGGATTTCTTTGCTGATCCTGCATTTGACCTGGCACGCAAAAAAGCCAATGAAATTGCCAATTACATGCGCAGTTTAGGCCCCTTCGAACCACACCGCCTGCACCTGGATGAAATGGAATATACAACCATGCCCCAGGTAAAGGAAAAACTAAAAGAAAGATTTGAACCCCTGCGCTGATAAAAAAATCTTGGCGACGTCAAAACTTATACTTTTATAAAAAAACCGGGGGCAGCACTCACCCCCGGTTTTTGCAGCCTTGATGAGCATATTTGCTTACATCAATACCCCTTACTTCCAGCCAACGGGCTGTTTCACCAGTGATTACTACCGGAACCTGCTGCAGCTGCTCTATACTGGCTGCACCACACATCATCATTATTTTTTTAAGCCCACTAATCAAATTTTTTATATGATCAGCCAGTTCTTCTCTGCCCTTTTCTATTAAAATCTCCAGGAAAGGCCTTGATATGCCGGTAAGACTGGCACCTAGGGCCAGTGATTTACTTATATCATAAGAAGTACGCAGGCCCCCTGATGCCACTATCTTTACAGGCAGCGAGGTTTCCACTGCCTCAACTATACTTACTGCTGATGGAATACCCCAGTCACTAATGTCGCTGCTTAAACCGCCAGTACACCCTGGACAGCGATCCATTTCAATGGTTATAAAATTTGTACCGCCTCTTCCACTTATATCTATAATTCTAGCACCAGTTTGATAAATCTGGTGAACTGTTTCCATGGACATACCAAACCCAACTTCTTTTACTATTACCGGTACATCCAGGCTCTGCACCAGGACAGATATGTTCTCTGTGATCCCACGAAAATTCCTGTCCCCTTCGGCCATGGCCAGTTCCTGGGGAACATTAACATGCAGCTGAATTGCATCCGCTTCTACCATTTCCACTGCTTTTTTTGCTTCGTCTACACTGCAGCCAGCATTTAAATTTGCTATAACAACACCAGAGGGATTTTCCTTTCTCACAACTTTAAATGTGTCAATAACACTCTCATCTTCCAAGGCAGCCCTTTGAGAGCCAAGTGCAATTGCTATTCCTGTTTCCATTGCTGCCCAGGCCAGGTTTTTATTTATTTCCTCCAGGCGTGGATGCCCACCGGTCATGGCGTTTATCATTAGAGGAGCAGTAAGCTTTTTACCTAAAAATTCACAGGAAGTATCAATTTCATCCCAGTTAACTTCCGGTATTGACCGGTGCAGAACATGAATATCCTTGAAGCCTGCATCCGCCTGGTCGGGTCTGCTTAAGGCATTATTTATATGGTCAATCTTCCTGGACTGCCGCAAAGAAAAGACCCCTTTCTCTTGTATGCCAATATTTTATCTTTTGCTGCATATATTGACAAGCCTTATACTTGTAAAATATATCACCAATTTTGTATCAAAGGTTATTTTCCAGTGGGAAATCTTCATAAACTTAAATATAAGATTTCTTTAACAAAACTGGAAGGAGGAAGTTATGAGAAAACACAAAACCATTACAATCAGCCTGCCAACAGACCTGCTTGAATACCTGGACCAGCGCATTACAGAAATCAACAGGGATACCCTTGAGGAAACCAACCGCAGCAAATATATACGACTATTAATACGCAAGGATATGCACTATTCTGAGGAGTTAACTAAAAACAGGGAAAATTATCCTTCAAACACTTCTGCCGGAGAGATTAAATATTATGACTCACTTTTGGAACTGGGAGGTTATAAAAGGTAGACCTGGCATATATAACCTGCCAACTAATTAGTATAAAGCAGTCCCCACCCTCATATATCTTTATTAAAAACCCGGGAGGTGGTAAATGGATAAGATAAAGTAAAGTCAGCATTTACACTGCGGCAAAAGGGATCGCCAATGATAAGATATGGTACCAGGATACCAAAAAGGGGCGCTTCGTTAAATAACGAACGCCCTTTTATTTCAGCAGCTTACTGGCAAACTCTAGAGCTTCTGCCCTGGTTTTTATCCTGCCGTTAACCTGGGCTTCAGCTATTTTATCCAGCATCTCACCGATAATTTTTGACCCGGGGATTCCCAAAAACTTTATTAGGTCATCACCGCTTACTATCCTAGGTGGGCGGACAGTTTTTTCCGGTTCGTTAATTATCTTGTCAAATATGTTAAAAATATGTCTTTGGTAGGATACTAATTCAGATATATTTCCCCCGGGCACATATGTACTGCTTACATCGGCCAGCGAAAGCAGCAGGCAGTGATAAATGTAACTTCCCAGCTTTTTCCCTAAACGGTATACGGCTGCATTTGTAACCTGGGGTTCATTAAACAGCCAAAGGGGGCGCATGTGGTTCTCCACTAAAAGTATTAAAGCCTGTCTTTCAGCACTGCTTAAACGTACCCGTTCAGAAAAGGTTTTAATAAATTTAATTCCTTCTTTCTCATGCCGGTAAAAGGTTATCCTGCCGCCGGCCTGTTTTTTAAAGGTAACTGTTTTTCCAACATCATGCAGCAGGCAGGCCAGTTTCAGCACTAACCAGTGGGAACGATTCCCGGCCAATTTCTGGTCTAATTTTTTTCTAACTGCCTGGTAAACTTCCGGCGGCAGTTTTTTCTCTGCCATTATCTTTTCCAAGTGATATAAAGTCCTCAGGCTGTGTTCCCATACATTATCCCGGTGAGGATAACTCTGCCCGGTCTCTTTCATTTCATTAACCTGGGGCAGCAGTACAGACCACAAGTTCACCTTCTCATCGGCCAGTTTTACGTACTGGCAGCTGCCCGGAGCTTCCAGCAGTTTGGCCATCTCATCCAGTATTCGTTCCCCGCTAACCCTTTTTAGAGCCTTTACATTTACAGCCATAGTATTTAATGTGTTTTTCTCAATTATAAAATTAAGCCGGGCCGCAAAACGGAAAGCCCTTAATATTCGAAGCGGGTCTTCAGAAAAACATCTTCTAGAAGTCATTCTAATGATTTTAT
This sequence comes from Desulfotomaculum sp., assembly GCA_017656165.1. GTDB lineage: Bacteria > Bacillota > Desulfotomaculia > Desulfotomaculales > Desulfohalotomaculaceae > Desulforadius. The sequence continues at coordinate 4,283 of JACDOL010000076.1, read as the reverse complement.
TTTTTATATCTTTCTGCCCTTTTAACGGGTCAATAAATTTATCCATTTTTTCATCAATCTGCAGGGCCATAGAATTAATGGTAAAATCCCGCCTGCTTAAATCTTCTTCAATGACTGAGCCCTGCATGGCAGAAAAGTCCAGCTGGATAAGAAGGTCGGTATTTTTTACAACCACCCTGGCCACCTGATTTACACTGTCCAGTACAAAATACGTACCCCCAAGAACAGAAGCCGCAGTTTCAGCTATTTTAAAGACATTTCTGTCCACAACTATATCTAGATCGCTGCTGGGCCTGCCCATCAGCTTATCACGGACAAAACCGCCCACAATATACCCTTTAGCTTTATGTTCTACCAAAGTGTTTCTTAGGGCTTTAAATATCTCATACATTTAAAACTCCCCCAGTGAATTATGTTGACTGGGCAGTGCCTTTTTTTAGGATTACTGTTAAGCCTAGAAGTACTGCCGGCATCAGCCATTCAAATATGGTCCCAATATAAGCAAGATTGACTGCAAAAGATCCCGTTTCCTGAATATTTTGGGGCAGTGAAGAAATAGAAATTATTATCACTGCCAGCGGGGGCAGCAGGTACCTGTAGTCCTTAAGTTTAAAAAGTTCTTTTAATGTATAGCATAACATAAATATGGTGGAGGATATCACACTAAAAGCATTGGTGACCCATACTGCCATAAAGGGCGCATCAACCGGCACCGGAACCTGCCTGATTAAAAAAAACACCGGCCAGTTCATCCGCACCAGTTCAGACGGCCCAAAAACTGCTGTAGATATTACAACCGCAATTAAGTAAATTACCGTAATAACCAGCAGTGCAAAGGCTGCTGTAAACAGAGCACCCTTTTTATTCCGCAGGTAAGGGTAAGCATAAGCCAAAATAATATAACCTGTGAAGGCAGAGTGAATTGACAGTATACCTTCCGTCACTGACATACTCCCTTTTTCCCACAACGGAAGCAGGTTTTCCAATTCCATCTGCGGGATAGTAAAAAATATAACTGATAAAAAGGTTACTGTTTTTAAAGCAAATAATATTAAATTAACTCTGGCCAGTATTTCTAAACCGAAGTACACAGCGTAAATAGAAGTCAGCACCAGTATGGACATTATCACCAGTGGAGGAGTACTGGGCAAAACAGTAGTTAGTGCCACGTTTGTAATCCCCCTGGTAACCAGGCTGGCTGTAAGGGCAAAGTAAAACACCAGGATACCAGCTGCTAAACTGCCTGCAAACTTACCCAGTACATTTATATTTATGTCTATAAAGTTGGTATTGGGAAACCGCTGGAGCAGCAGTGTCAGCAGGATAACCTGCAGTGTTGCATATAAGCCAATTAACAACACCACTATCCACCCGCCGGGACCCCCAATACCAGCAGCAGCCTGGGGGATTGCTAGTATTCCATTGGCTATGACACTGCTGACCACCAGGATCAATAACTGAAGTTTTGAGATTTCACCCACACCCAGTCCTCCTTTAATTAATCATTTCCCATAGTAAAGGTGTTTACTACTAAACTTATGATAATCTTTGGTCTTTGCCTGCAGTTTTACCCTGCTTTTTCGCTGTCAAACTCATTAATTTTTCTTCTGGTCATTACCAGCAGTACTAGAAGAATTACTGCTCCCAGGATAAAAGGGATTACCATATTAATATCGTACAGCACGCCACCTGCAACCGGTCCCAGTGTCCTGCCCAGACTGCCAAAAGACTGCATTGTACCTACAGCTGCCCCCTGCCCCTGTGTGGTATTTCTAGTAACCAGGCTGAAAGAAGTAGGCCCAATTAAAGAGTTTCCTATACTAAAAACGGCTGTGGTGATGAACATTAAAATGGAGTTTCCAGCCAGGATTATTAAAAACATTCCCAGGGCAGAAATTAAAAGCCCGCCTTTAATTAAACCGGCATCACCAAATTTCGCCACCAGTCTGCCAATTGCCCCACCTTGAATTATTACACCTATGGCACCCAGGACAGCAAAAACATTACCCATTTCCTTGGGGCCAAATCCCAGCTTGTCTGCAGCCAAAAGAACAAAGGTACTCTGAAACATGGCCATGGTAAAATGCATCACAAATGTTAGCACAAAAAATACCCGCAGGGGGTGATGGACCATATCCAAGTTAATTCCTGCCCCACCGCTTGGTCTTTTTCTTAATTTTTTTAAAGACTCAGGTAAAAAAAAGAAAGCAAAAGGCAGGTTTAAAATAGCCAGCCCCCCGGCTGCCAAAAAAGGCAGTGAATATCCATAGTGCCCCAGCCAACCTCCCAGTGCCGGGCCGAAAATCATTCCCCCACCCATGGCAGCTCCCATTACTCCCATACCCCGGGAACGGTTTTCTCCCCTGGTAATGTCGGCAATATATGCCATGGCAGTGGGCAGGGTAGCAGAAGAAATTAACCCGGATAATATTCTTATTACAAACAGCATCCACAGCTGGCTGGCATATCCCAGTAAAATAAAGGTGATCCCGTAACCGCTCAGTCCTATAAGCAGCACCGGCCGACGTCCAATACGGTCTGACAGTCTACCCCATAGGGGGGCAAAGAAAAACTGCATCAGGGGATATGTGGCCATAAAAAGGCCCAGGGAAGTGGGACCGCCGCCCAGTTCAGTTAGATAAAAAGGTATGATGGGTATTATAATCCCAAATCCCACCATTACCAGAAACAAAGTAAAAAATAGTACTGCACTGGCTCTGGCATGTTCTTTCATAATTACTCCTTCTATCTTTAAAAATAAACCCGTTAAATATTCAATAAGGATTATATTACGGCAGGGCTTATTATTCCACACTTTATTTTATTTGTTATATCGTTTTACCTGTAATATTTTGTCACAAAAACGCTTTTTTTACTTAGTTTTATTAGCTGCAAACAAATCATATTTATTCCAAAAATGTTCTTTTTAATAAGAGGTGATTATAATGTATGTTTACAGCACCTTTGGTTATATTATGCTCGGCTGTCTGCTTGGCGTCATAGGTCAGGGTACAAGGGCAATTGTAGGTGCCATATCCGGGGGCTTGGGGGCAGTTATACTGCTTGGGGAGGAAATAAACAGGCAGTTTTTGCTTACCATAATTGCCATGGGATATGCGGGTACTGATTTTATAAAAGGATTTATGAAAAGCAGGCTGTCTAAATACAAGTTATAAATTAAAGCAGATCCCGATTATTTGCTGCTGTAACTCTTAAATATTGAGTTACAGCAGCAGTAATGTTACAGCTAATTAAGTCCTTTTTCTCCAATATATATTATCAAATCCAGTATCCGGTTAGAATAACCCCATTCATTATCATACCAAGCTACAACTTTAGCCATTTTTTCACCGGCCATGGTTGATAATCCGTCAACAATGGCAGAATGTGGATTACCATTAAAGTCCTTTGATACCAGGGGTTCGCTGGTATAATCTAAAATTCCTTTTAATTCTCCTGCGGCTGCTTTCTGAAGAGCACTATTTATTTCTTCAACATCCGCTTGTTCTTTCAGCTGACAAACCAAATCAACAACAGAAACATTAGGGGTTGGAACCCGCATGGCCATACCGGTTAATCTGCCCTTAAGTTCCGGTAAAACTAATCCCACAGCCTTTGCTGCTCCGGTAGTGGTTGGAATAATACTCATGGCTGCAGCCCTAGCCCTGCGTTTATCCTTATGCGGCAAATCCAAAATACGCTGGTCATTAGTAAATGAGTGAACGGTAGTCATCATCCCCTGTACAATACCAAATCTTTCATGCAGCACCTTAGCAACCGGTGCAAGGCAGTTTGTTGTACAAGAAGCATTAGAAATTATATGATGTTTTTCATGGTTATATAAATGTTCGTTAACACCCATTACAATGGTTATGTCCTCACCTTTAGCAGGTGCACTAATAACTACCTTTTTAGCTCCTGCTTCAATATGTTTTTTCGCTTCTTCAGCTTTTCTAAAACGCCCGGTTGATTCAACTACCACATCTATACCAAGTTCCTTCCAGGGTAAATTAACAGGATCCGGTTCGGCATAAACCTTTATTTCACAGCCGTTAACAATAATCCCATCATTGACGGGCTTTACTTCAACCGGTAATTTTCCATGAACTGAATCATATTTTAATAAATGAGCTAAATCATCCGGCTTTGCCAAATCGTTTATTGCTGTAATTTCAAGGGGAGAATCTTTCTCTCCTATAAAACCTTTTTCTACGACTGCTCTTAATAAATTCCTTCCAATACGGCCAAATCCGTTTATGGCAACTTTCAATTTAAAACCCCCT
>JACDOL010000075.1 GCA_017656165.1 Desulfotomaculum sp. | reverse complement strand
TCATTAATTAATCTCTTTCTGCATCCATCACTCGCTGTTCAGTTTTCAAGGATCACCTTCCGGTTGATAGTGCCGCCTCAACCAGCGGCAAGAATTAGATTACCATGTTTTTTAGCTTGTGTCAACCGGTAATTTTTTAGTGCTTTGTTAATGAAATTTTTAATATGCAGCACACGAAAAATAATATAGCACTGCTTTTTTATTCAGTCAATACTTATTTTAAAATTCACAAAGAAAATATAAAAATTACCCGGAGAATACACTGCCGGGTAATAAAAATACTTTATACAATTAATTTTCAACTACTGGTTCAGGATGAAATGCAGCCATGGCCACAACTTTATCTCCAGGTGTTAATCTCATTAATGTAACACCCTGAGTTGCTCTGCTTCTAACCGGTATATGCTTTGTTTCTAGGCGAATAATCACACCATGGGCACTGACAAGCAGCGCTTCATCATCTTCGCCAACCACACGAAGATCTACAGTTTCTCCAATGCGCTCATTGGTTCTTATATTAATTATTCCTTTGCCACCCCTGGTTTGACTCCTGTATTCACTGATGTGGGTCCGCTTACCAAAACCATTTGATGTTACAACAAGCATATACCCGTTTTCTTTTACCTTATCCATTCCTACTACCAGGTCATTATTACTGAGGGCAATTCCTTTTACGCCTCTTGAAGCTCGTCCCATAGGCCTGACATCGGACTCAGAAAATCTAATGGCTAAACCATTTTTGGTGCCGATTATTACCTCTTCATCCCCATGGGTTAATAATACATTTACCAGGTAATCACCTTCATTAAGCTTAATGGCAATAATTCCGTCTCTCCTGGAAGTGTCAAATTCATCAAGACTTGTCTTCTTAACAATTCCATGACTGGTGCACATAAACAGGTAATGCTTGTTATCAAATTGTTTAACCGGTATAACAGCATTAATTCGTTCGTCACTGTCTAAATACAGCAGGTTTATAATTGCCGTGCCTTTTGCCTGCCGGCTGGACTCAGGTATTTCATGAGCTTTTAAACGGTAAACTTTACCCTTGGTAGTAAAGAATAAAATGTAATGATGGGTAGTTGTGGCAAAAACATGTTTTACTGCATCTTCTTCCTTGGTATCCATCCCTACTATACCGCGTCCTCCACGGCGCTGGCTGCGGTAAGTTGTTAAAGGTATACGTTTTATATAACCGTAATTGGTTAGTGTAATTACCACATCTTCTTCAGGTATTAAGTCAATTTCTTCAAAATCAGTGGTTTCATCTGAAATTAATGTCCGCCGCTTGTCAGCATACTTTTTAGTTATCTCAGTTAATTCATCCTCTATTATACCCAGCACTTTTTTCTCATCAGCCAGGATTGATTTAAGGTATGATATCTTTTCCAATAACTCTTTATACTCCGCCTCTAATTTTTCTATTTCTAAACCAGTCAAGCTTCTAAGCCTCATCTCTACTATAGCATCAGCCTGCTTTTCACTTAACTGGAACCTTTTAATTAATCTCTCTTTAGCTTCTGCTGCTGTTTTAGAAGATTTAATTATTTGAACAACCTCATCAATATTGGCTACAGCTATTCGCAGTCCTTCAACAATATGAGCTCTAGCTTCTGCTTTATCTAAATCATACCTGGTTCGCCTTACTATTACTTCTTTTTGGTGTTCCAGGTAATAGTACAGCACTTCTTTAAGATTTAGCACCTTTGGACTGCCATTTACTAGTGCCAGCATAATTACCCCAAAACTTTCCTGCATCTGGGTTTGTTTATACAGCTGGTTTAATATAACCTTGGCATTAGCATCCCGGCGCAGCTCAATAACAATGCGCATTCCCCTGCGGTCAGATTCATCACGTAAATCTGTTATTCCCTCTATCTTTTTATCCTTTACTAAATCAGCAATTTTTTCTATAAGTCTAGCCTTATTCACCTGGTAGGGAAGTTCGGTTACAATAATTGCTTTTTTCCCTTTTCCAATATCCTCTATTTCAGCCCGGGCACGAATCTGTATAGAACCTCGACCGGTCTTGTATGCTGATTCAATACCCTTACGACCCATTATTTTTGCACCGGTGGGAAAATCAGGCCCCTTAATTACTGTCATTAATTCATCTACAGTAACATCAGGATTTTTTATCAACATTTTAATACCATCCACCACTTCAGCCAGGTTGTGGGGAGGGACATTGGTAGCCATACCCACCGCTATTCCAGATGAGCCGTTTATCAATAAGTTAGGAACCCTTGAAGGCAGCACTACGGGTTCTTTTTTTCTTTCGTCATAGTTAGGTATAAAATCAACAGTATTTTTTTCTATATCTCTCAGCATTTCTAAAGTTATTTTTGCCAGCCTGGCCTCAGTATAACGCATTGCAGCTGCCGCATCACCGTCAACAGAACCAAAGTTTCCATGACCATCCACCAGGGGGTAACGGCAGGAAAAATCCTGGGCCAACCTGACTAAAGTATCATATATAGCCGCATCACCATGAGGGTGAAAATCAGACATAACCTTACCAACTATGTTTGCACATTTACGATAAGGCTTATCCGGGGTTAAGCCCAGTTCATGCATAGCATATAAAATGCGGCGGTGTACAGGTTTTAAGCCATCTCTTACATCCGGTAAAGCCCTACCCACAATCACACTCATGGCATAATCAAGATAAGACTGCTGCATCTCTTTTTCTATATCTATTGGTAATACCTTTCCAGTTAATTTAGGCATTGTTTCACCTCATATAATTATATATCTAGATTTCTTACTTTTTGAGCGTTTTCTTGAATAAACTGCCTGCGCGGTTCAACCTTGTCCCCCATCAGCATAGAGAAAAGTTGGTCCGCTTCTACAGCATCCTTTAAATCTACCTGCAGCAGGGTCCTAGTGTCAGGGTTCATTGTTGTATCCCATAACTGCTCGGGATTCATTTCACCTAAACCCTTATAACGCTGAATAGAAATGCCTTCCTTACCAATTCTTTTTAAAAGTTGTTCCAGTTCCCGGTCACTGTATGCATAATATTCAGATTTCCCCTTTTTAATTTTATACAAGGGAGGTTGTGCTATAAACAGGTAGCCTGATTCAATAAGTGGACGCATATACCTGTAAAAGAAAGTCAAAAGAAGTGTTCTGATATGAGCACCATCGACATCTGCATCAGTCATGATGATAATTTTATGATATCGTGCCTTTTCCTTATCAAAGTCATCTCCTATACCTGTTCCAAGGGCTGTTATAATCGCTCTAATTTCCTCGTTATTTAAAATTTTATCCATTCTAGATTTTTCAACATTTAAAATTTTTCCCCTGAGGGGTAAAATAGCTTGAAACCGCCGGTCGCGACCCTGTTTTGCAGATCCACCGGCAGAGTCTCCCTCTACAATGTATAATTCTGATACAGATGGATCTTTGTCCGAGCAGTCAGCAAGTTTACCCGGCAGCGTGTTGCTTTCCAAAGCACTTTTGCGCCGGGTCAATTCCCTGGCCTTGCGAGCAGCTATTCTGGCCCTGGAAGCATTAATTGCCTTTTCTATAATTTTTTTGGCCACAGAAGGGTTTTCTTCCAAGAAAGTTGATAAGTTTTCAGCTAGAAAAGAATCAACAATTCCTCTGACTTCACTGTTACCCAACTTTGATTTTGTTTGTCCTTCAAACTGAGGTTCTGGTACTTTTACACTGATTACAGCCGTAATACCTTCCCTTATATCCTCACCTAAGAGATTACCCTGGTTATTTTTAATTAAATTATGTTTTCTAGCGTAATCATTAACTACCCTAGTTAATGCCGTTCTAAAACCAATTTCATGTGTTCCTCCATCAATAGTACGAATATTATTAGCGTAAGAAAGCAGATTCTCAGTATAAGAATCGTTATATTGAATGGCCAACTCAACTATAACTTGGTCTTTAATGCCATTGAAATAAATAACCTCGTCATTGATGACATTTTTATTTTTATTAAGATGTTTTACAAAGTCCTTTATACCGCCTTCATGATAAAATGTTAACTCTTTATCATCTCTATAATCTTTTAAAACTATTTTTATTCCCCGGTTAAGGTACGAAAGTTCACGAAGTCTCTGGGCCAAAGTGTCCAGTTTAAATTCCAATTCCTCAAAAATTAAATGGTCAGGCTTAAAATTTATTTTTGTACCAGTGGTATTGGTTTCCCCCACAACTTCCAGTTTTGAAACTGGTACTCCTCTTTCAAAACGCTGGGTATAAACTTTATTATTTCTGCGTACTTCGACTACCAACCATTCAGATAAAGCATTTACTACCGAAACACCTACACCATGAAGACCCCCTGAGACCTTGTAGCCTCCACCGCCAAACTTACCACCAGCATGTAAGATAGTTAAAACCACTTCAACCGCCGGCTTTTTAATTTTAGGGTGTAATTCAACCGGAATACCGCGTCCATTATCAGTGACACTTATACTGTTGTCCTTATTTATTTCCACTTCAATGTAATCACAATAACCTGCCAGAGCTTCATCAATACTGTTATCAACAACTTCATAAACCAAATGGTGAAGTCCCCTGGGACCAGTGCTGCCTATATACATCCCGGGTCTGCGTCTTACTGCTTCCAAACCCTCTAATACTTGTATATCTTCCGCACCATATTTTACATTGGTTGTTTCAGTCATTGGGTAATCCTCCAATTTTTGTCATTTAGACACCATATTATACCATAAATATCCAATTATCTCAAGTTACGATCTTTTAAATAAAAATAACCGTGCTTTGCCACGGTTTATATAATTAAGCTTCTTCATTAAGTGATATAACGTTTTGTGCTCTTTTTTTCAAGGTACTGCAGGATATAGGAGATAAATATATATCTTTACTAGTTACAACAAATGTTTTTTCTTTTTCCTCTTTTGAAATACTTTTTATAAAACCTTCATCCTTAGCTATTTCTAAAAATTCTCTTGTAGGTGCAGCTTGTGTCGTTTTTGTATCAAGGATAGCAATAATATCTTTCTTTAATACCATAACATCTCCGCCTAAGTGTAAAAACAACTACATCCCTCCTTTACTGGGTCACAGAAACTTTACCACTATTAATTTCTAGTAATTTGTAATCATTACCCAGGTAATCTCTATTATACAACTGGTTGGTAGTGACAAAAGTTTGTATTCCCTGGTTTATTTTAGATAATAAAAATTCCTGTCTTTTACTATCCAGCTCAAAAAGCACATCATCCAGCAGCAGTATAGGATGAGATTGATATTCATGTTCCCAAAGTGAAAGTTGAGCCAGTTTTAAACTTAGTACTAAGGTACGCTGCTGTCCCTGGGAACCAAACTTTCTAGCTTCCTTATCGTTAATAAAAAAAATGATGTCATCACGATGCGGCCCAACAAGAGTCTGGCATTTTTTTATTTCTTCATAATGCAGTTCATTTAGCATTTTTTGAAAATATGCTTTAATGCTTTTATCATCAGCTGTGGGATTAATTTGCAGCGATGAGAGATATCTAATTTCTAAGTCTTCTTGTCCTCCTGTCATTAAATTATACCACTTTACTGCCAATGGAGCCAATTTTTTTAGTACGGCCAGCCTGCCTAATAAAACATTTGTTCCATGTATTATAAGCTGCTGGTCCCAAATTTCTAACAAAGTATTATCTTTATTCTTGTTGGCTTTTATGTTTTTTAAAAGGTGATTGCGGTGAAAAAGTACTTTGTTATACTGCTGGATAGCTTGTTTATATGCAGGATAAAAAGGTCCTACTTCAAGATCAAGAAAGCGCCTTCTTTCTGCGGGTGAATTTTTTATTAAAGTAAGATCATCCGGAGTAAATATAATTACTCCGGAATGATTTAAATCTTTATTAGTTCTTTCAACACTATTTATTAATATTTTCTTTTTCCCTTTTTTATTTAATGCTAAGGATTGCTTCCACTGTCTTCCTTCTTTTTTCAGTTCACTAATTACGCAGCAGTATTCACTCTGCCAGTTAATAATATCTCGTAAATTTTTGGTTCGAAAGGAATAGCCGCAGAGATTAAAAAAAATGGCCTCTAGCAGGTTTGTTTTACCCTGAGCATTAAGGCCTGTAATAATGTTTAATCTGGGATGCGGTTCTAACTGTAAGTACCGGTAGTTGCGAAAATTTTCAGCCCTGATTTTTAAAATATGCAACCAGGAACACCTCTTAATCAGCTACTTTAAATTTACCAGCTCCATTAACTTCTATTAAGTCCCCGGGTACTAGTTTCCTGCCTCGCCTGTTTTCTACTTCACCATTAACTTTTACCAGCCCGGATTTAATTAACAACTTGCTCTGGCCGCCGGTACTTGTTACATTTGCCCATTTTAGGAATTGATCTAGTTTTATGGTATCTTTAATCTTTATTTCCTTGAACAAAATTGTCACCTCTTAGGCAGTACGTACGGGTAGAATTAAAGACAGGTAATCATCTTTATCTACCGGCTTAATTACTCCAGGACTGAGCGGACCGTTTAACTCCAAGTATATTTCATCACTACCAATGTTTCGAAGAGCATCGGTTAAATAAGATGCATTAAAAGCCACCTGCATACATTCCCCTTCAAGGTATATATTTATTTCTTCATGTATTTCTCCTATTTCGGTGTTTGCAGTTACTATAAGCATTTCTTTTTGTATATCTAACTTTATGGTTTGATTTCCTCCCCTGGTTAAAAGGGCAGCCCTTTCAGCAGACTCCAGTAAATCTTTGACGCTTATCCTCAGCCTTGATTTATAGTTTTTAGGAATTACCTGATCATAAGCTGGGAACTGACCTTCAATCAGTCTGGAAACCAGAACTGTATCCTTCAGTGCAAATAATGCCTGGCTGCCTCCTATGGTGATAGTTATTTCTTCATCGTCGTTGGTCATAATACGTACCAGTTCGCTTAATGTACGACCCGGAATAATTACTTTAATGGGAAGCAGTTCTTCTGGTAGTGAAACTTTTTTTAAAGCAAGTCTATGGGTATCTGTAGCAACAAGGGTTAAATTTTCTGATATTTCAAATAATACTCCTGTAAAAACTGGCCTGTTTTCGTCTGTACTGGTGGCAAAAAGTACCTGCTTAAGCATCTCTCTAAGTTTTCTTGTGGAAATCTCAAAAGATATTTCATTTTCAACTGTAGGAAAAGTTGGAAAATCATCCGGGTTAAAACCGTGCAGCTTTGCTTCGGATGTACTGTACTTTATTAATACAGTGCTGCTTTCTTCATCTGCACTTAAATCAATCGGCACATCGGGAAGTTTTCTTACTATTTCGGTTATATATTTTGCAGGTATGACTATTGATCCTTCTTCTATAGTAGTTACCGGAACATTGCATTCTATACCAATTTCTAAATCGGTAGCTGTCATTTTTAGAACATTATTTTTACTTTTAAACATAATGCCTGACAAAACAGGCAGTGGGTTTTTAGCTGACACTGCTCTTTGTACTGTCTGCAGGCCGTGCAGTAATGTTTCTTTAGTGGTATTTATTTTCATACCAATCCCCTTAACAACATTATTTTTATTGTAGTAAGAGTAATAGAAGCTGTGTTTTTGTGGAAATAAAACTGGCAGTTACTATTGATAGGCTTTTAACCTGTTATAAAACATGTTGACTGCCAGTACATATTGTTTAATAAATCAGCATGTACATTTTTTTTATGTTTATGTTTTTTCATATAATCCCCATTTTATTCCACAATTTGTTCAAGTATTTACTGGATTAATGTGGTTAACTTTTTATTTTTTTAATTAACGTATTAATTGTATTTTGTAATTCCACGTTTTTTTTCATTTCATTAGTAATCTTTTCATATGCATGCAGAACTGTGGTGTGATCCCGTCCACCAAAGTCCTCACCAATTTTAGGCAGTGACATATCAGTTAATTCTCTTGATAAGTACATGGCCACCTGCCTGGGAAATGCTACTGTACGGGTACGTTTTTTAGCTTTAAGGTCTTCTGGCCGAATCTTAAAGTGCTTGGCCACAACTTCTTGAATGAGCTTTACTGTAATTGTTTTGGGCTTGCTGGGAGGTAGTATATCTTTTAAAACATCAGCAGCCAGTTCAGGTGTAATTGAACTATTAGTTAATGAAGCAAAAGCTATAATTCTAATTAGTGCTCCTTCCAGTTCACGTATATTTGAGCGTATCTTATCTGCTATATAAGCCAATGTTTCATCCGGAACCTCAAGTCCTTCAACCTGGGCCTTTTTACGTAATATAGCTATCCTTGTTTCATAGTCAGGGGGCTGTATATCGGTAATTAGTCCCCATTCAAACCGGGAGCGCAGCCGGTCTTCTAGTGTAGGAATGCTCTTTGGCGGCCGGTCACTGGATATAATAAGCTGTTTATTAGCTTCGTAAAGGGTGTTGAAAGTGTGGAAAAACTCTTCCTGTGTTCTTTCTTTACCAGCTAAAAATTGAATGTCATCAATTAATAACACATCAATTTTTCTATATTTGTTCCTGAATGATGCAGGATCATCGTCTCTGATGGAATTTATAAGCTCGTTGGTGAATTTTTCTGAAGTTACATATGATATTTTTAAGTTTGGGTTATTTTGTTTTATATAATGGCCAATAGCATGCATTAAATGTGTTTTACCCAATCCTACTCCACCGTAGATAAACAATGGATTGTAAGCTTTAGCAGGTGTCTCAGCCACTGCCAATGAAGCGGCATGAGCAAACCTATTGCTGTTGCCCACAACAAAAGTATCAAAAGTATACTTTGGGTTCAGTGGAGAATCACTGTCATCAATATTATTTTTACTTTGATGCTTAGTACTACCACTGGTTGTACCCATTAACTCTTCAGGTACTTCGCTGGCGAGGATAAGCTGTACATTTACATCCCTGTTTAAGTCTTCAATAAAAGCTTGTTTAATTAAAGGAGTATATCTCTCATCTAACCAATCTTTTGAAAAATGATTTGGCACTTCTATTAAGATAGAGCCATTGTGCCATCCCAGTGGGGTAAGTGAGGAAACCCAAGTTTCAAAAGAATGTTTATTTAATCTTTTTTTTAGTTTTTCCAGAACCCTCTGCCAGCTTTCCACAACTTCATGCTTTAACATTGCTACCTCCAGAATGCCCTAGAAATACGTACTTCACAGGATTTTAACAATCATCAACACAGTTATACACAGATTTATTCACAACTTGTGAATAAAAAACAAAAAATTATTCACAGCAACACAATGATAACAAAATTGCCATAAGTTATCAACAAGTTTTTAAATTGTTGTTAAAGTTATTCACAGCCTG
>JACDOL010000074.1 GCA_017656165.1 Desulfotomaculum sp. | reverse complement strand
CTTCAACGTTCGGGACTTTCACCCTATAGACATCGCCCATGCCGGGCACACCAAAAAAATGTCCAGCATATAACATGCTGGACGGGGAGAGATAGAACTCACCAAAGCGGAGCATTAAAATTATGTCCAAACAATTAAAATTTTATACATCTATTAATACAATTATAATTTAGAGTTTTATCCAGCATTTTACTCGATAATATATAATAAAATTCTTCAAATTCCGACACATTTGAAATTTGACATAAAAATACGGCTCGTCTATAATTTAGGCAGGTTTGATGGTTTTTAATTTTTCTTTTCCATTTTTTAGTCTTGTATTGACGGCTAGGAGTGACCCACTATGCCTCTATATGATAAAAAACAGATAGGAGCAAACATAAAAAAAGCTCGAATGAATAAATCTGCCCAATTGGGTTTTGGATATACCAGGAAGCTTCTAGCTGATGCCATGGAAGAACCTGCCCACATCATAACTAAGCTGGAAGCCGGGGAATACTATCCCGATTACGAGCATATAAAAAAAATATCTGAAATATGCGGTGTTTCCATAAAATTTTTGGTTGGTGAAGAATTCGAATCAATGGAAAGTTATTTTCAAGCTATACGAGCAGCCACTAAAAACCAGAAGAAAAATCCCCCCAGGAAGCACTGCATAGATAGTGATTTTTACTGACGAATATAAAATAAACCGCCCTGGTCAGGGCGGTTCATTTTATATTAATTAAATTAAAAGTAAAGATCTCGTTCTCCTTGTTCAATACGCTTTAATCGCTCTTCAGTAGCTTTACGAACATTAAGGCTTTTTATCTCTTCTAGATGTTTTTTAATGGTTTCTTCACCTACTACTTTTGTTTCCGGAGAAGCATAATCCATTAAATATTCTTTAAATGTAAGTATGGCATTGGGCTGGCAAACGTTTTGTATTTCACCTGTTTTAGCCAGGGACATAAATCTATCACCGGTTCTTCCCATCCGGTAACAGGCGGTGCAGTAGCTGGGTAAATATCCTGACTGGCATACACTGCGCAGCACTTCATCGGGACTGCGGTGGTCTTCCACTTCAAACTGCGGTTTATCTTCATCTGAAGTGCAGCCGCATTTTTCCTTCATAGCTTCTTTTTTATATCCTCCTACCCCTGTACACGAACCGGCACTTATTTGAGATATTCCATACTTTATTAACTTATCCCTGAACTCGGGTTTTTCCCTGGTAGACAGTATCATTCCTGTGTAAGGAACTGCCAACCTTAAAATGGCAATTATTTTTGCAAACGTATCATCATCAATTAAATAGGGGAATTTTTTAATATCTACTCCTGCCGCTTCTCTCATTCTTGGAACAGAAATAGTATGCGGCCCAACACCAAATTTATTTTCCAGGTGAAGTGAATGATATATTAGACCCATTACTTCAAATTTATAATCATATAAACCAAACAATGCTCCAATACCCACATCATCAATCCCTGCCATCATAGCCCGGTCCATGGCAGTGGTATGCCAATCATAATCTCTCTTGGGGCCGCTGGGATGCATTTTAGCATATGTTTCCCGGTGGTAAGTTTCCTGGAATAAAATATAAGTACCAATACCTATCTCTTTTAACTTTGCATAATTTTCAACTGTTGTAGCAGCAATATTTACATTAACCCGGCGAATGCTGCCGTTATTTAATTTTACTTTATAAATTGTATCAATACACTCCAGGATATAATCAATAGAACATTCAACAGGATGTTCTCCTGCTTCCAAAGCCAGTCGTTTATGACCCAGTTCCTCAAGGATCTGTACTTCTTCCGCAATTTCTTCCATGGTTAACTTGCGGCGTTCAAATTTGTTGTCCCTGCGGTACCCGCAGTATACACAGTTGTTTATGCAGTAATTACTGACGTACAGCGGGGCGAACAGAACTAATCTTTTACCATAAATTTTTTCTTTAACCTCACGGGCAGCCTCAAACATCATATCTACCAGCTCTTCATCTTCAGTCTGGAGAAGTGCTGCCACTTCTTTGGGTTCCAGGGCCTGCGCCTTTTTTGATTTCCTTGCTTTTTCAATAATTTCCTTTATTTCATCTCTGGTGAACTTCTTCCCTTCCTCCAGGTCTTTGTTAATTTGCTCCTCATTGATAAAATCAGCCACCATATTCTGCTGATTTATTTTGTTTACGGCCATTA
Source organism: Desulfotomaculum sp. (assembly GCA_017656165.1). Taxonomy (GTDB): domain Bacteria; phylum Bacillota; class Desulfotomaculia; order Desulfotomaculales; family Desulfohalotomaculaceae; genus Desulforadius. The sequence continues at coordinate 7,089 of JACDOL010000074.1, read as the reverse complement.
AAATCCCTACCTTTCTCAGCAACTTTTTTGCTGCTGGTTAACTGGTTTTAAATTTCGGCGAATCGCCTCGTCCCTTGGCTAAATCTCTGCCTACCTCTTTAATAATATCAGTAATTTTTTGTAAAGACTGCTTTGGATCCTCTAACGTCCCCGCTTTATTAGGATATATTTCATAAAAACGGCGGAACTCACGCGGTGTTACATTGGGCATTATTACATTAGCACCACACTGCAGGGCTACCTGCCTACCCCTGGGATGAAGAGTACCCACTGCCGTGGTAGCGGGCAGGTGAGCCAGCGGCAGCAGTATCCGGGCAACTGCTAGGGTTTTTAATACTAAATTGAAATCACCAGCCGGTACTCCTGCTAAAGGTGTATGTGGGTGAGGTATAAAAGGCCCAATTCCTGCCATTTCTACATCTAATTCTTTCAGAATCAGTATGTCTTCGGCCAGTGATTGCAGGGACTGTCCAGGAAGCCCAACCATATTGCCCGATCCTACCTGGTAACCAGCTTCCCGCAGCCATTTCAAACAGCGCAGGCGGTGGGTAAAATTTGTACCCGGGCGCAGTTTCATAAATAATTTTTCATCTGCTGTTTCATGTTTTAATAAAAACCTATCAGCGCCTGCTTGGCGCAGCATAAGATATTCCTTTTTACTACGTTCACCAATACTGAGCGTAACAGCCACATCTTTAATTTCTTTGATCCTGGATATCATTTGACATATTGTATCAACATCATACCAAGGGTCTTCACCAGACTGCAGTACTATGGTGTTGTATCCAAGATTAACAGCCTGTCGTGCGGCATTTACTACCTGCTGTACCGTCATACGGTAACGACGGATTTTAGTATTACTCCGCCGCAGTCCGCAGTAATAGCAGTCGTTGCGGCAGTAATTAGAAAATTCTATTATCCCACGCAGGTGTACCACATCACCATGATTCTTAATTCTGATGCTGTCAGCTAGCTTAAATAATTCCTGCTGCTCTTCTCCCGGTTTTGCCTCTAACAATATAACAATGTCGTCCTTGGAGAGATCCTGCTGTAATGATGCTTTTTCAAGTACAGACTGAAATTTACTGTCCATAATTCCTCCTTAAAACTTAATTGTTATCCAGCATCTCTACCAGGTGAGGAAAAGGAGATAAAGCCCGCCGAAGTATCCCGTGCAGGTGCGCTATGGCCACTCCATAGTTGACAATTGGCACACCAGCTTCCCGGACCTGCATAATACGCGACAGCATCTCCCTACGGTTAATCATGCATCCCCCGCAGTGTACTACCAGTTTGTAGTCTTTTAAATTATCAGGGAATTTTGTACCACTTACCCATTCAAAGTGCAGCTCACCACCTACAAACTGGCGCATCCAGCGGGGTATCTTTACTGTTCCTATATCATCTTCAACCCGGTGGTGTGTACAAGCTTCAGCAACCAGTACTTTATCACCAGGTTTTAACTTCTCTATGGCTTTAGCTCCAGCAACTAATGTTTCCAGGTCACCTTTATACCTGGCAAACAAGATGGAAAAGGAAGTTAAAAGAACATCTGGAGGTGTGTCAGCATCCGCTTTTAAGAAAGCTTGAGAATCCGTTACAACTATTTTGGGCTTCTGGGTTAAGTTGTCAATAGTTTGTTTTAATTCCCGTTCTTTGGATACCACTGCAATAGCATCATGATCTAAAATATCGCGAATTGTTTGTACTTGAGGCAGTATTAGCCTACCCTTTGGTGCCGCTAAATCTATAGGAACCACAAGCACTACCGTATCTCCGGGCTGCAGCAGGTCACCAATAATTGTCTGGTCATCCCATCCCTTGGGGGCATGACGAATTATTCCCATTTTTAAATCCATTATTCCCTCTCCAGTTATAGCACTGACTGCTGTAACCGGGACAGAAAGCTGTTCCTCATATTCTTTCATATCAGCCTCACTAACCGGCTGCAGGTCAATCTTATTTATTACAGCTATTACAGCTAGTTCTCTTTTCCTGCACTCCTCAACCAGATCCTGTTCATACTTGGTTAATCCTTCAGCGGCATCTATTACCAGCAGCACCATGTCTGCTTTTTTCAGTACTTCTTTTGATTTTTCCACTCTCAGTTCGCCCAGTGGACCAACATCATCAATACCGGCAGTATCTATAATTACCACCGGTCCAATGGGAAGTATTTCCATTGACTTATAAACCGGGTCAGTGGTAGTACCTGCATAATCTGAAACTACTGCAATATCCTGGTTAGTTAACGCATTAATTAAACTGGATTTTCCTGCATTTCTTCTACCAAATATGGCTATATGAAGCCTGTTGCCCCTAGGTGTATGATTCATTATCATTTCACCTTCCTATTATCCCGGCTTTAACTGCCGTTTCCGGTTTTATTAACTGCTCCAGTTCTTTCTCTGTAAAAAGGCCTTTTTTTAATACTACTTCCCGTATACTGCTGTTTGTTTGTAAAGCCTCTTTAGCTAATTCTGAAGCCTTCTCATATCCTATATGAGGAACAAGTACAGTAATTATGCTTAAACTTTTCTCCAGCAGTTCATTACATTTATTTATATCAGCTGTTATCCCCAGAATACAGCGCTCCGCAAACAGCCTCATTGCCCTGCTTAATGTTTCTATGGCCGGTAAAAGATTGGCAGCAATAAGAGGTAAAAATGCATTTAGTTCTAATTGTCCCGCCTGGGCAGCCATACTGACAGCATAATCATAGGCCATAACCTGATATGATACTTGAGTAACCATCTCCGGCATTACCGGGTTAACTTTACCCGGCATCATTGATGACCCGGCTTGAAGGTCAGGTAGTTTTATTTCACCAATACCGGCTCGTGGGCCGGAAGAAAGCAGGCGCAGGTCAGAAGCAATCTTAACCTGGGTCACTGCAGCAGCTTTAATTAAACCCGATACCTCCACAAAAACATCTGCATTCTGGGTAACATCAACCATGTTCTCTGCCCGTGCCAACCCCAAACCGGTAAGCCCGCGGAGGCGTTCAATAATAGTGTATATGTATTTTCTCTGAGTATTTAAACCAGTCCCTACAGCTGTTCCGCCAATGTTAACTTGGCGCAGCCTTTCTTCTACCTTGTACAGACGCCAGCGGTCCCTGGAAACCGCTTCAGCATATGCACCAAATTCCTGTCCCAGAGTTATGGGTACAGCATCCTGCATTTCAGTTCTACCAACTTTTATTACCCCAGCAAATTCTGCTTCTTTTTTCTGCAGCGCCCCCTGCAGCAGTGCACAGCTCTCGCTAAGCGGCTGTAAAAGGCGGATCGCTGCAATGCGCAGTGCAGTTGGATATACATCATTGGTAGACTGGCCCATATTAACATGGTTTATCGGGTGTACCAGAGAATAGTCGCCTTTCCGACCACCCAATATTTCTATGGCCCGGTTGGCCACCACTTCATTCATATTCATGTTGGTGGAAGTACCAGCACCACCCTGCAGTGCGTCCACAATAAACTGATCAATAAACTTCCCTTCTGCCACCTCACCTGCAGCCTGGTAAATGGCATCACCAATTTTCCTGTCTAATAACCCCATGGTCATATTGGCATCTGCCGCAGCTTGTTTAACTACTGCTAAAGCTCTAATCAGCTCTGGGTGAACCCTGGTACCGGTAACATTGAAGTTTTCTGCTGCCCTGGCAGTATGTATTCCGTAATATGCATCATCAGGTATTTCCATCTTACCTAATAAATCTCGTTCTATCCTGCTCATTGTTACATCACCTGCATTAACCTTTATATTTACTGCTTAAGGCAGACTTTACCTGTACTCCTTTTATATTTCCCAGTTTACCCGTTAGAGCCCCTATTTCATCCGTTGTTCCCTCAACTATTAAAGATATAACACCCATCTCTTTATCCCTGTAAGGAACGCCCATACGGCCAATAATAATACTGTTGTATTCACTGATTATAGAATTTATCTGCACTGCCTTTTTGCGGTCTTCTACCACAATGCCTACTACTCCAATACGCCTTTCCAGAAACTCACCCCCCCCTTAAGAACCAAAACGTTATCACCGCCAAGGTATTTACTCTTATATTTTGTGATAGTAAAAATAAAAGCACCTGTTCCTGACAAACAGGTGCACTTTGGGACAAAAATCCATACCCACAGTAGTGCACCCCTTGGCGTCAGGCGAGCAGCCCTAACCTCAGGGAACTACTTGATTTGTCACCCCTCGGCTGCAGGATTCCCCGCACACCTCAGGTTGTTTATAACTTATAATATTATAACTATCAAGAACTAGACCCGTCAATAAATAACGTTAAAATTTTTTTAATGTTTAAATTATTTTTTATTTATATTTGCTGAGATAAAGCATGATGCAATAAATATATAAAAGGAATTTAATGGTTACATGTCGAATTTTAACTACCAATTACCTCAAAATAACATAACAATGCTTTTAAGGAGGTCTTTAATATGGCCGTTGTGGGCGAAGAACAGTTAGTAGTCTTCCAGTTAGGTGATCAAAAATATGCCCTTCCTATCCAAGAGACCCAGGAAATCATTAGAATGACTGAAGTTACACGGATACCCAATGCCAGTTACTATCTTGAAGGTATTATTAATCTGCGCGGCACCATTTTACCTGTTATCAACCTTAACCGCCGCCTTGGCCTGCCGGAAAAAGAGGCAGATGAAGAAACCAGGATAGTAGTGGTAGAACACAATGAGCAGAAAGTAGGCATGATTGTTGACAGCGTTCTAGAAGTAGGCCGGTACAGTGATTCTGAAGTTGAACCGCCCACTAATGTTGGAGGCAACACCGAATATTTAAAAGGAGTTGTTAAAAAAGACGACCAACTTTGGCTGCTTTTGGATTTAAACAGTGTTTTATAGCTATTAATTTAAGGAACTAACTTAAAAACAAGAGCCTTGAAATGTATCAAGGCTCTTGAAATATCTTCTCCAATATTTTAACTGCATCTGCAGCATTTTTTGCTATGAGCAGCGGTTCGCAGCTGCTGGGAGGGGTTACCTGCCATGATTTTAAGGCCACCACAGGACGGTTCATTTTCCTGGCCAACGCAATTTCAGATAAAGTTCCCCATCCACCGGAGACAGCAATTAACCCGTCACTGGCACTGGCAATCACAGCATTTCTGGCATCTCTCAGTCCAGTAGCAATGGCCAGTGTCAGGTACCTGTTCCCCATCCGGCGATCGGTTCCGGGAAGTATACCTACCACCGTTCCATTGTTTTCTGCTGCTCCCCGGGAGGCAGCTTCCATTACACCGCCCCGGCCGCCACAAATCATAACCCAGCCTCTCTCTGCTATCTCCTTTCCTACCCGGTAAGCTTCTTCCTTAACTTCTTCTGTACAGTCAGCAGATCCTATAACTCCGACATAGTACATAATTAGTCCAGCTTCACTGCCGTACCGCAGGCAGTAACCATCAGCATTCCCTCACGAATGACTTCGTAGTCAATATCCACCGCCAGCACAGCATTTGCTCCCATCTGTTGGGCCTTAGCAGTCATTTCTTCCAACGCAATTTCCCTTGCCTGGGCCAGTTTGCTTTCATAAGCACCGGAACGACCGCCAACAATGTCCGATATGCTGGCAAATAAATCACGGACAACGTTTGCACCCATAATGGCTTCCCCGGCTACTATACCGAGGTACTTGGTAATACTGCGCCCTTCCACAGTATTAGTTGTAGAAATAATCATTCTTTAATCCTCCTATCACAGTCTTCTAACTTATTTTTTTAAAAGCCTTTCTAGCTGCCTCTATGGTAAAATCAATATCCTCATCGGTATGAGCAGTGGACACAAAAGCAGCCTCAAACTGGGATGGTGCTAAATACACCCCTTCTTCCAGCATTGCTCTAAAGAAAGCCGCAAATTTTTCTGTGTTAGAACTGCAGGCAGTTTTAAAATCAACTACTTTCTCTTCAGTAAAGAAAGTGCACAGCATTGATCCAACCCTATTCTGGGTTACCGGCACTCCAGCTTCTTCTGCTGCCATGGCAATACCCTTGGCCAATTTTTCAGCCTTGCGGTCCAGTTCCTCATAAACTCCGGGTTTTGCCAGCTCAGTTAAAGTAGCAATGCCTGCAGTCATGGCCAGCGGGTTGCCGGATAGAGTACCTGCCTGGTAAACAGGGCCAACGGGAGATACATATTCCATTATTTCTTTTTTCCCGCCGTAAGCTCCCACTGGAAGTCCACCGCCTATTATCTTACCAAAGCATGTCAGGTCAGGCTCTACATTATACAAGGACTGGGCACATTGGTAAGCTACCCTAAACCCGGTCATAACCTCATCAAATATCAGCAAACTGCCGTATTCCCTGGTCAGCTCACGCAGGCCTTCAAGGAATCCTGGCTGCGGCGGAATAACACCCATGTTCCCCGCAACTGGTTCTAAAATTACTGCTGCTATGTCTTCTCCTTCCATGGAAAATATTTTCTTTAATGTCTTCAGGTCATTATACGGTGCAGTAATGGTATTACCGGCAATGTTTTCGGGTACTCCCGGGCTGGTAGGAACACCATGGGTTAATGCACCCGAGCCGGCTTTTATTAATAGAAAGTCAGCATGGCCGTGGTAGCATCCTTCAAATTTTACAATCTTGTTTCTCTTGGTATATCCCCTGGCCAGGCGGAGCGCACTCATTGTGGCTTCTGTTCCGGAGTTTACCATGCGAACCATTTCCACCGATGGAACTGCCTCTATAATCATCCGTGCCAGCTGTGTTTCCTGCTCGGTGGGTGCCCCGTAACTGGTTCCCTTCTCCAAGTAGGTTTGCAGTGCTTCTATTACATCCGGGTGTCTATGCCCCAAGATCAGGGGACCCCATGAACCTACATAATCTATATAGCTGTTACCGTCTGCATCCCAGATGCGGGCACCCTGCCCGCGCTCAATAAAAAGCGGATCAATGCCTACAGATTTAAATGCCCTAACTGGACTGTTTACTCCACCCGGTATATATTTTTGGGCTTCTGCAAACAATTCCCTGGACTTGTCAAATGTTCTGGACATGTTTTAGCCCCCTCGTATAATATCTTTAAAATTTTCTTTTTGATGAATTTCCAGTTGAATTTATT
>JACDOL010000073.1 GCA_017656165.1 Desulfotomaculum sp. | reverse complement strand
ATTTATTTTTCTAGATTACCAGGTGATTTTCCTACAGGTACTGTTCCAAATTTTTCTTTATTTTGATGCCCGGGTGTAAGAGTTTATTATTTGTATTTAAAATGGTTTTTCCTGTAAGGTCAGCATTAATCACTTCTTCATCAAAGGGCAGTACTCCTAATATAGGCAGGAAGTCCAACGCCTCTAGTACAATGTTTTCTATTTCCGGCCTTACTTTGTTAATAACAGCAAATATATTTTTTACCCCTAAATCTCTGGCCAGTTTCATCGTTGCTTTAGCTGTTTGAAAACTGCGCTGGCCAGGTTCAACTACTATAATAAATACATCGACTCCCCGGGCAGTACCCCGGCTCATATGTTCCAGGCCGGCTTCCATATCTACAATAACAGTATCATTCTCACCCACTACCAGGTGATTGAGCAGGGTTTTTATAAATGTGTTTTCCGGGCAGTAGCACCCGCTTCCGCCGCTGGAGCTTTGACCCAGTTGGAGCAGTTTTATACCATCTTTTTCAATTACATACTTTTTAGGGATATCATCTACCCGGGGATTTAAATTAAACAGTGCACCTGGGGTTCCCGGTTCTGCTCCTGTGCGTTCTTTAATTAATTTACGATCATCTGCAATGGTAGTAGCAAGCTGCAGCTCTTCTACACTGAAGCCCAGTGCCATTCCCAAGTTAGCATCGGGATCAGCATCTACAGCCAGTACTTTTTTTCCTTCTCTGCTGTATAAGTAACAGAGAAGGGCTGCCAAGGTTGTTTTTCCCACCCCACCTTTACCTGATATGGCTATTTTCAGTCCTTTTTCTAATGCCATAAACATCACTCCTGCCTGTTGATCATGAATTTAAGCCCATTATCCTGCGCTTCATTTTTAATCTTTCCAGTATTTTTTCAGCTGCTTTTTTTGAATCTTCTTCGTAAATTAATTTTCCTCCAAATAAAGCATCGGTGGTAAAGGGAAACTGTTCTTTTGAAGCTGTTAGTACGCTGGTTATCATCTTAGAGCCAGTAACCTGTGGATTTACACCAACATGTACGTCAACCCCGTTGGCCAGAAAGTAAGTCCCAATAGCCAGCGCCTTGGGGTGATGGGTTTCCGGGCATGAACCTGCTGCCGGTAAGTCTTTAATGCCAACGTCAAGGTAACTGGCTAAGGCAGAAAGCAAATCGGCAATCCGTGAATTGTCTACACAGCTTCCCATGTGCAGTGCAGGGGGTAAAGCCGGCAGGTTATTAGCTTTGCCAATAACTGTTAGCACCTCCTGCAGTCCTTCGCCGCAGTATTTTAGACCTTCCGGTGACATAAGCCCAAATTTAGCTAGGGAGTGAGCTGAACAGCCAGTTGCTACAACAAGTACGTTGTTTTTTATTAGTTCCATTACCAGTTCAACATTATATTTGTCCTGTTGACGGCGGGGATTGGTGCATCCCACCAAGGCAACTGCCCCCATAATTTTACCTTCAGCAATTGCGTCTACGAGAGGTTTAAGCGGATCTTCAGCATTTACTGCTTTAAGAGCTTCTATAATTTGTTCTACCGAGAAACCTGCATACGCCTCTGTAACTTCTTCCGGGATGTTTATCTTGGCAGGATTTCGTTTAGTGAAGTTGTTAACAGCACGCATGACAATTTCTTTAGCTGCCTGGTCGGCTTTTTCAGTTGTAAATTCTATGTGGGTGGCTCCGGATATTTTAGAATAAGGCAAAGTGGTAATTAATTCTGTGTGGTAGCAGTCGGCGACCTGATGGAGGCCGGGCATGATGCACTGGATGTCTACTACCATGGCCTCTAGAGCTCCTGTAATAATGGGCATTTCTTGACTGGCATAGTTTGTGGCCACTGAAACTCCCCTGCGCATTAAAAGTTCGTTCCCGCTGCAGCATACGCCAACTACATTAATCCCAGCTGCCCCTACTTTTTGGGCTTCGTTTTCTAACTTTCCGGCCCATTCAACCACTTTTTCGGCTAATAGTGGTATATGACCATTAACAGATATATTTACCTTGTCTTTTTTTATGACTCCTAGCCTATACTGAGCTTTTACTGCCCTGGGGCTGCCAAACATGATGTCCTGCAGATCTGTTGACATATGCAGTCCTGCAAAGCCGTCCACTAGACCTAATGTTACCGTGCCCATCAGAAGGTTAGCGGGGTCTGCGTCAGCTCCCATTACATTACGTGCTATAGATTTAGCTATTTCGGCATGGGCGTTTTCCGGAAGCAGACCCAGGTTTTCCCAAGTTTGATAGGATTTTTTGTGGGCCTTAAGTTTTAACCAGTTTAGTGTTCCATGCTGTTTTTGAAAGTCTTCCAGTGCAAGGGCAGTTACTTCCTTAACCAGTTCATTAACGTCTTTATTATCAATATCAATACCCAGTCCTTTAGCGATGTTTTTTAACTTTTCAGTGTCTTTTATGCTGTAAGGAGCGTGACCTTCAGCGGTTTCAATAAGAGCATGTGCTATTTCTCTGGCATGTTCAACGTGACTGGCTGTTCCCTGGATAACGTGGTTGTAAAAATTTCTAGCGGCTATAGTATCGGCGTTGGCCCCACAAACTCCTGCTTGAGGTCCCTTGCCGTTTGGTGAAATTCTGCATGGGCCTTCCAAGCAGAGCCTGCAGCAGATACCTTGGGAGCCGAAGCCGCACTGGATCATTTTAGCTGCCCGGTCAAAAGCAGTTTCAATCCCTTCTGCTCGCGCTTTTGTAATTAACTGCTGAACTCCCGTGTCCATGGTTAAATCCTTAACATCAGGCTGACCTTTCAATCTGGCTACCCCCTTTTTGTTTTTTATTATTTTATCACTGGCGGTGGAAAGGGGATGTAAAGTATTTTACAAATATACATTAAATTTAGAAAATTAAAATAAATTTATTTATAGAATTTATTTAAGCCTTGTAGATCTTTAATTATTAAGTCTTTTTGTTTTAATTTTATCAATCCTGCTTTTGAGAGTTCCTTAAAGAGGGTAGCCAAAGTTTGTCTGCTGCTTCCTATCATAGTGGCAATTTCTTCCCGGGTAAAATCAAGTTTGAGAAAAATACCCTCGTCAGTTACCTGTCCTGACTGACGGGCCCATTCCATCAAAAGAGATGTTAATCTCATTCCTGCTTCCTCAAATACCAGACTTTCAATTGCATTAATTGAACCTTTTAAAGCATCTCCCAAAACAGCAACCAGGTCAAATACAAGACCTGGTATATCTACCAGCATTTCTTTAAATATTTCTACAGGAATTAAGGCCAGCTTAATATCTGAAAGGGCCTGGCCGTATGCCCTGGTGTGTCCGCTGTATACGTCTCCTGCTTCCAATACTGTTAGGGTAAATTCTTTTCCTTCGGCATAGCTTAGAAATACACGTAATTTTCCCTGTAAGATGAAGAAAATAAACTGTGGGTATTTACCAGGATAAAAAATAATGTCTTTGCGTTTAAAGCTGCGTTCCTGGAAGTAAGGCTGGTATTGTTTTATTTGTTCAGGACTTACACTTTCAAATAGGTTGATGTTTTTAAAACTGCTTTGCTTCATAATAATCTTCACCCCGGGGCTAGTTTTGCCTGAAAAAACTACATATCGGTAAAAAGTTAGATAATGTAAAATTACTGTAGGACGGTAAGCAGGACATGGCCCCGATGGTTGCTATGGAAGTTAATGTAAAGAACAGGGCCAGAAAAACTTGTCCCAGTGGCATGGAGTTAAATACCATCGGTATGGTTAAGAACAACTCGGTATGGTTAAGAACAACAATGGTGGTCCAGCCTCTGGAAGCCAAATGAAAACACAGCAGGAAAAATAGTGATATCTGCCAGCAAGGGAACAATTATATCAGAAAACATTACTTTAACTGCTGTGCCGGGCAAACTTTCATCCTTACCAATATAACTACCGTAAGTGGTCATGGTGCCGACACCAACAGACAGTTTGAAGAAAGCAAGACCCAGGGCCAGCAGCACTGTCATGCCGGTTATTTTGTTAAAATCAGGATTAAAGAGAAATGACAAGCCTTCCTTGGCACCGGGAAGAGTAAGGGATCTAATGTCTCAAAGTATCAGCAGCACCAATAATATTGGCAGCAATGTTTTGGTCATGTACTCAATGCCGCCCCTAACACCGGCCAAAATTATCGAACCGGCCACAGCTAGAGCAACCTACTGCCAGAGTAATGGTTCCCATACCCCTCCGGCTAAACTGCTGAAGGCTTTTTGGGCACTTTCTGCGTTGTTTAGCATCAAAGCACCGGTTATAGCTTTAAAGGCATAGGCAAATACCAAGCCTACCACGGTGGTGTAGAATGCCATAATTAAAATTGCTGAAATCATACCGGCAATACCGGTAAAAAACCACGGTTGGCCCGGCGGCCAATAATAAATTCTGAAATCATGACGGGCAAACCCACAAATAATGTGCTGATTAAATAAATTAATATAAAGGCTGCTCCACCGTTTTCTCCGGTCATGTAGGGGAACTTCCATATGTTGCCCAGTCCTACCGCAGAACCTAATGTTGCTGCAATAACACCCAGGCTCGTTCCAAATCCTTCCCTTTTAGCTTCATGCTCTGCCCTGCAAATAATCACCCTAACGTAAATATTAAACCTGCACATATTTATATACTGTTTTACAAATTTATAAAAAACTTACTTGTTGAATTATACAGGTTTAAGTATAAAATGTAAAAGAAGGACAGGTCAACATGAAAGAAGGGAGAATAATTGATAATCATAATTGATAATTATGACTCCTTTGTATACAACATTTACCAATATGTAACCGAACTTGGTGCATCAGTTAAGATATTTAGAAATGACTCCATAACTTGTAAAGAAATATCGTTACTTAATCCCAGCCACATAATTATTTCGCCCGGCCCCAGTACTCCCAATGAAGCGGGAATATCTGTGGAGGCAGTTAAATACTTTGCCGGCAAGATACCCCTGCTGGGCGTATGTCTTGGGCATCAATCCATCGGGCAAGCCTTTGGCGGCAAAGTGGTAAGGGCTGATAAAGTAATGCACGGAAAAGAATCTGTTATTTATCATGATGGCAAAACAATATACAGTGGGTTGTCAAATCCCTTTGTTGCCGGGAGGTATCATTCTTTGTGCATCCAGAGAGAAACTTTACCCAATGACCTGGTCATTTCCTCTTGGACAGAGAATGGTCAAATTATGGGTGTTCGTCACAAATATTATACTGTGGAAGGAGTTCAATTCCATCCGGAGTCTATACTGACGACTGAGGGTAAAAAGCTTTTTAGAAACTTTTTGCATATAAAAGGTGGTACTTGGGATGAATGTTCTACCGATAATAAATCAAATAGCGAATAACAAACAGGTTTACCGGTTGTTCGAAGGACTAAGGGATTTACCATACGGTTTTATGTTAGATACAAGCCTTTACATAAAAGGATTAGGCAGGTTTACTTTTATAGGTGCCGATCCTTTTTTGGTGGTAACGTCAAAAAATGGCATTACCGGTATTCGCTATTTTGTTAAAGGTGTAAATAAAGTAAGCACTGTAAAAGGGAATCCTCTGCAGGTATTAAAAGATATTATGTCACAGTATAAAATTGAATTTATACACCCGGATATACCCTTTACAGGTGGTGCGGTGGGGTACTTTAGCTATGATTTTGGCCGACAATTTGAAAAAATACCTGACATTGCTGAGGACGACTTGCAAACCCCTGACTTTACCTTTGGCTTTTATGACCTTGTGCTAGCGGTTGATAACACTAATAATCAAACTACCATTATTTCAACTGGTCTGCCCTACAAGGGAGAAAAAGCAATAAAAAGGGCCAGCGAAAGGGTACAATGGATTAAAAATATTATAGAAAAGCAGGCTAATACCAAGGAATGTGATTACACAAAAGAAGTTACTGATGTGAAATGTCATTTTACCAAAGAACAGTATCAGAGTGCTGTTGCAAGAGCAATAAACCATATTTTATGCGGAGATATATTTCAAGTTAACTTGTCCCAGCGTTTTGAACTGTCCGCTGGCATTGACGGTTGGGAGTTATTCAAAAGATTAAGGGCTGTTAACCCGGCTCCATTTTCTGCTTATCTTAACTTTGACCCGTGGCAAATTTTATGCTCCTCTCCCGAAAGATTTCTTAAATTAGGCAGTGACAGGGAGGTGCAAACCTGCCCGATAAAGGGGACCAGGCCCAGGGGCAGTAACGCCGGTGAAGACCTGAAAAATTACATGGCACTGAAAAACAGTTTAAAAGATAAAGCAGAACTAACCATGATTATTGACCTAGAAAGAAATGATTTGGGGAGAATTTGTGAAATAGGTTCAGTAAGAGCGGAAGATTGTTTTAGAATAGAAAGTTATCCTACGGTACATCACCTTGTGGCAACAGTTAAAGGAAAACTGCCCAGGGATAAAGATATTTTTGACTTGATAAGAGCTGCCTTTCCCGGTGGCTCAATTACAGGAGCCCCCAAAATTAAAGCCATGGAAATTATAGAGAGGTTGGAGCCGGTGCGTAGAGGTATTTATACAGGTTCCCTTGGATATATCGGCTTTGATGGCAGGGCGGATTTAAATATTGTTATAAGAACTATTATCAAGAAAAACGGCAGGTATTACTTTCAGGTTGGAGGAGGTATAACAGCCGATTCTGACCCGGAGGCAGAGTATTATGAAACCTTGGACAAAGCAAAGGCACTGATGCAGGCATTGGGACTTAAAAGGAGCTAGATGTATGCCTTTAGTATCTGTTGATGGATGTATTATAAAAGACACAGAACTAAAAATTTCTCCCTTGTCGCTGGGATTGTCCTATGGTTTTAGTTTATTTGAAACAATGTTAGTTAGCGGCCGGGGGCCAATATTTTTCCATGAGCATATGGAAAGGTTACGTAATTCCGCGGAGTTTTTTAATTTATCAGTTCCTGAACCGCCGGTGATACTCCGGTGGCTAATGGATTTAATAAATGTTAACGGTATTACAGAAGGCAAGGCACGTATTTCACTGATTTCAAATAACAAAGGAGTGGGAACAAAGAAGCTGTCAACCAAATTAATCATTTTTGCCGAAAAGGGAATACCGTACTGTGAGGAACTGTATAAAAAAGGTTTGGAAATTGGTTTTTTAAGTTATAAGAAAAACCAAAACAGTATAATAGTGAAGCACAAAACCGCCAACTACTTGGAAAATATACTGGGACAGCAAGAAGCGGCAACAAAGGGTTGGGCAGAGGGCTTGTTTCTTAACAATGAGGATTATGTGGCGGAAGGTACTAAAAGTAATATTTTTATTGTTAAAAATAGTCAACTGTTAACACCGGATACCGGGTCCGGAATATTGCCGGGGATTACAAGGGCCAAAGTCATGGACATAGCAAGGGAACAGGGGATAGTTGTGCAGGAGAAAAAGGTAACGGTAAAAGAAATATTTGAAGCAGGGGAATGTTTTATATGCAACTCTCTAATGGGCATTATGCCGGTAAAATCGATAGACAACACCCCTGTCGGTAAAAGTACCCCCGGTTGTGTAACGGCATTTTTGAGGCAAAAATACATGGAAAGATTGAAAAATTAAGTATCTCTGTTTTCCAGTACGCAAATATTTTTATTGTTTATATACTTAATATTAAAAGGAAAGGTGCTTGGCAATCCAGCTAAAAGTTTTGGGGCTATAAAAGCATATATGAGTTTTATCTTGCCTGTACCACCAGTTTTTAAAATTGTGGTTATTGTGATAGAGAGTCATTAGTGCAAGAATTCCCTTTGCCGCCAGGTGTTCTTTTAGCAGCTGTATAACATTTTTGGGCTGCCTGACATGTTTAAATTATATTTTTACCTAGGTCTATATTGTTGTAAAAATACTTTTTTCAATTGGTGGCTGTAAGGTTGTACCGCTTCCTTTATAAAACCTTTAAGCTGTTTTACATATCCTTCATTTTCCATGGTATTATCATACAGCAAATACCTGTTTTTATCTTCATCGTTGCTTAAAATATAATGGTCATGTATGAAAATTAAATCACATGTGGGGCAATGAAAATAAATAGGGTTGTTAATTTCGGTGATTTTATTGGATGTACTTTCATATAGCCAGCATTTCATTTCATTATAAACACCCTTTTTTACAACATATTATTACTTTACAACATTTTTTACAAATTAGATGTTTCAATATATATATAATTTTGTTACACTTTATCATATCAATTATATAGTTATACTCGGGAGGTTTTGTGTTGCAGGTAATAAGAGAATGGTTGGCACGGTGGCAGCATTTTAAATATCACCATGAGATAAGTTTTTTGATTTTTATTCCATTATTTTTTATTTTAAGATCGATACTGATTAAACGATTAAAGAATTATGCCCACAAGTTTGACAATAACGACATATATCCCTTTTTAATGTCATTAATTAACTGGGGAACCTTTTACGCCATTATTTTTTATTCGGTGGTTTATTTTAAAGATACATTCTGGCTGAGTAAAACCTGGTTCGAAATTGGCGGTACTCCCGTTACCACACTTACTTTCATCATACCGGCAACTATTATAAGCTTATCATTTAAGTTTTCACGTTTTTTTTCTCGTTTTGTGCTGAGCAAGGTATATGAACGTTATGAGATTGAAGAGGGGATGCAGTATACCTTTAACCGCTTATTGCATTATTCAGTTATTGTTATCGCTTTTTTGATAGCTCTGCCCACTGTGGGGTTTGACTTCAGTGTACTTACAATGTTTGCCGGTGCAATTGGTGTTGGTGTGGGCTTTGGTATGAGAAATATCGCCTCCAACTTTATTTCCGGTTTAATTATACTGTTTGAACGGCCCATTAAGATTGGTGACAGGATAACCATAGACGGGCTGCAGTGCGACGTGGAGCACATCACAATCAGGTCAACCATTGTGCGCACCAGAAACAATGAACGTATCATCATACCCAACAGTGAATTTATTGAAAACAGGGTTGTCAACTGGTCCTATGGTGATCCCAAACTGCGGGTGGAATTGTTTATCGGGGTAGCTTACGGCAGTGACGTTAGATTACTGGAAAAACTTTTGCTGCAGGCGGCCGGTGAAAATAAAAACATACTAACTGACCCACCGCCGAGGGTGGACTTTCTTGAGTTTGGTGATTCTTCATTGAACTTTAGATTACTGTTCTGGATACCGGACCCAGCCCTGCGCATCAGGGTGAAAAGTGCCGTAAATTACCGCATTAATGACCTGTTACAGCAGCATAATATTGAAATTCCTTTCCCGCAAAGGGATTTACATATTAGGTCAATAGATGGAGAAGTTTTAAAACAGGTACAATTTGAAACGGATAAACAGTAAACCGGGCCGTTATAATACCCTTGTTATTAAGTGCCGATGG
>JACDOL010000072.1 GCA_017656165.1 Desulfotomaculum sp. | reverse complement strand
AAATAGAAATTAAAGGCAGTGACCTGACAAGGGCCACTGCCTTTAATTATTCAACAATTACTCTAACATTAACTGTTGATTTTTTGCCGTTTTCACCGGTCACTTCTATGGAAAAGGTATCTAATAAATCGTTGTATTCCCTGAGCTTTTGCAGGCTTACACCGTCACCCTGGGGATCAAGGGGACCTAAAATATCGCTTACAGAAACGCTGGCCCTGCCGTTAGAGAAGTTTTGCTCAACATCCCCTATGAGAGGGAGTGAAACCTTAGCTGTGACTGCATTGCTTGAAGCGTTTACGGTAATGTCGGTAAACTTATCGCTGTCGTTATATTTGGTTAAATCGACTGTGAAATTATTGTTTGATCCTTGTACACTTGCTTCTTTATTACCGACAGTAAAAGTTACCGAGTTAACTACCGGTGCTTGTTCGGTTGTGGTTACACCGCCACCTCCACCGCCTCCGGCTGGAGAATTAGACTGTTCGAGATTAACGGTTAAGGTTACCATATCATGCTGGCCTTTAGGCCCAACTTCCAGCTTGTTTTCTAATACTACCGGTTCCTTATCTTCATTATTAGAGCAGTAGACACGGGCGGTATACGTGCGATTTGGCAGCACAGCCGCTGTGTATTTGCCTTCGCTGTCGGTGGTGGTTATAAAAGTAGGATTGGTAGTGAGCAGTAATGTTGCATCCTTTACTGCCTCGCCGTTTTCATCCTGCAGTACACCGCTGATTACGGATGCATCTTCCAAAACTAAGTTTACGGTAGTTATATTATCTTCTGTTACTTTAATGCTGCTCTTATAGGCCACGGCCTCACTGGTTGCCGCAGTAATATCGTATTCACCCGGTTCAAGGTCAAAATTAAAGTACCCGCTGCTGCTGGTATTAGTAGAACTGATAAATTCATAGCTGCCTGCCGGGAAAACCCGGACGACAGCACCGCTAACCGGCTTGCCGTTATAAATTACCGCACCCTCGATGGTATGCGAGGCAGCGGGGTTTGTTTCAGACGCTTTAAATGCCAAAGCACGGTCTAGGGAAACCACAGCTTCTGCCCGGGTGATGCTTTTTAGCGGTTGAAATGTACCGCCTGGCATTCCTTTCATTAACCCATTATTAACTACAGCAACAACACTATCACGGGCCCATGCCGAAATTTTTTCTGTATCTTTAAAGACTGTTAAACTCCCGGTTGTGGTTTTTAAATTTAACAATCTTGCCAATATGCTGGCTGCTTCCTGGCGGGTAATGGTTTGGTTAGGCCTAAAAGTTTGGTCCGAATAACCGCCTATATAACCTGCTGCTTTTGCTGCTGCCACATCTCCGTAGTACCAGCTGTCAGCCTCCACATCAATAAATGATACGGCAGCATTATTTTTGCTGATACCAAAGGCACGGTTAATTAAGGCTGTAAATTCAGCCCTGGTTACTTCTTTATTAGGTTTAAACGTTCCGTCATTGTAGCCTCCTATTAACCCCTTTTCAGCCCATTTGTTAATTTCTTTTTCTGCCCAATGCTCATGTACATCAGCAAAACCTGATGCCAAAGCGTGTCCTGTCATAGTGAAAAAAAGAAATACGATAAAAACTATAGGAAAAAATTTTTTTGCCATTCTCTATAAGCCCTCCTGGTAACTCATATAACTATTGCCCCACTGCTTTGTGGCAGTGGGGCAGGAATTTAAATATAAAACTATTTGGATAAGGTATAAGTATTCTCTAACTCGGAATTAAAGCTGTCTGTTAAAACAAATTCCACCGTATTACCTTTATCAATTAATGATGCTAAAAAGCTGTTTACATCTATTGAGCTGTATATAGTATTTTTGGTGCTGGGGTTGAAGTCTTTCATATCATTGTAAATTAAAGCGGCATATAAATAGATAGTTAGTTTGTCTGTATTATTCTGCAGTGCTTCATATACCGCTGTAAAATTAATTTTGTCATAAATATCACTTCTGCTTGGCGAATCTTTTAGGGCTGTATATATTCCGGTAAAGTTTATAGCATTGTAGAAATCATTCTTCCATGCTGCAGAGTTAACCGTGTCTAAAATTACAGAGGGATCTGCTGAAACCAAATCTTCGAAAACAATTGATTCACCTGTTTTGCTGTTATACACATCCACGGCAGGCTGCACTGCTTCTTTGATCTTGCCCTGGGTATCACTGTCAGCAGCATCATAAATTGCCGGCAGATTTATGGCTGCGTATACTTCTGACTTATCTTCCAGTGAATCAATAAGTTCAAATATCCTGGGAAGAATTTTATTATAAACTATTGCCTTGTCTTCTTCAGAAGATTTTACTGCATCGAGTATACTGCCAAAATTTACTGCTTGATAAATGTCCTGGTCATTTATTCCTGATGTTTTAATAACATTAAGCGTATTGGTTAGATAGGTTCCAAAAACATTTTCAGCCAAGGTTATTTCATTTTCACCCTTGCCAAGCTCCCATTTACCTAAAAGCGTGCCGTTGGCCTTTAGCTCCAGTGAGCAGGGTTTAGAAACGTCTAAAGCTGCTGGCGAAAAGTTCCTTGGAGTCTCGGCAAGAGATATGGTTTTGCTTTCTTGATTTAGGGTAAACCAGTTTTCAATAGAGTCAATTTTAGGCAGTAATATACTTTTATCATTAATGGCTTCGTTTATTTCATTATCTGTGTTAGTACCTGTTCTTTCATTACCAATGACAATGTAGATGATACCTTGCTTAGCGATAATATTAATAGGTGCTTTATCTTTAAAGTCTGCTTGTGCAGTTACAATGGCTTCTTGTATTTCACCTGCTCCCAGGATATCAGTGTCAGTTTCTATGATAAGTCTACCAATTTTAGTTGTATTACCCGTATTTATCTTGGCACTAGAGCCTCTTACTGTTACAATACTGCTGCTTAAGTCACCCAAAAGATCAACTTCTTTTAGGGGCGCGTTTTGATCCAGGGCAATTTCGATGATATCAAGTACACTTGTGTCTGCGATATCCAGCTTGGCTTGAGAGTTGATAACAGCCTTGGCGATATAACTATTACCTTTGGTTACAATTCGTACTTTCTTATCTTGATTTAATGCTGTAACTTTAAGCTCGTTAGTGACTTTGATATTTTTTAATACAACACTGTTTTCGTCCCCGGATTTTACAACTAGATTTGTAACCACGATGTTCTGCAGAGTTATATCATTATCAGGCCCTGGATCTACATATAAGGTACCGTTGATGGTGTATTCATTGGTATCGTGGCCAAACACACCGTTAACACCGGTAGTAACTCTGTAGTCACCTGTTAAGTCACCACTAATTTCATTAATTGTTTCTATAGTTTGGCCACCGGCTCCTCCACCACCGCCGGCTCCACCGCCTCCGCCGGAAGAAACGCCAACAGAGAAGGGGGCCTCAAGGTTTCCGATGAAATGCTTACCGGCTGATCCTACCTGTAGTTCCTCTGTTATAATAACCGGTTCCTGGTCCTCTTCACTGGGGTTGTATACACGTACTGTATATGTACGATCCGGGAGAACTACTGCGGTGAACTCCCCGCCTTTATCAGTTTTTGCTGTGAAGGTGGGGTTGGTTGTAAAGAGAACCTCTGTTTCTCCAACATTCCTACCATCTTCGTCTTCTATTTTACCTTCCAGCACTGCTGCATCTTCTAAAGCCAGGTTTATTGTGCTTGTTTTACCGGGTACAATGCCAATATTACCCTTGTAAGCAGCTTTATCGGTGGTGCTGGCCGTTACGTCATAATTTCCGGCTTTTAAGTTCAGCTCAAAATTCCCTTTGCTGTCAGTCTTAACTTCATTTAACACTTCATAGCTGCCGGCAGCAAATACTTTAATTACTGCATTTGATACTGCTGTTCCATCTACAGTTACTTTACCGGAAAGGGTACCTTCCGTACTGAACAGTTCCAACGCCCGGTCTAAAGTTACTACCGCTTCGGCCCGGGTGATGTTATTTAAAGGTTTAAAGGTGCTGTCCGGGTAACCGCCCATTATGTCGTTGTTGATAACGGCACCAATACTGCCCCGGGCCCAACCGGGCATGCTGGCATTATCTGCAAACTTTTCCAAACCGCCGGTGGTTGGTTCCAGTTTCAGCAGCCTGGCTAAAATGCTGGCTGCTTCCTGGCGGGTAATGCTGCTGTTGGGTTTGAAGGTTCCATCGGGGTAACCGCCAATATAACCTGCTGCTTTTGCAGCTGCTATATCGCTGTAATACCAGTGTGCAGGCTTGACATCAGAGAAACTAGCAGCGGTACTTTCATCACCGGTAATGTTGAAGGTCCGGTTTACGAGAGCTACAAACTCGGCACGGGTAACGGCTTTGTTGGGCTTAAATGTGCCGTCGGAATACCCGCCTACAAGACCCTTTTCAGCCCATTTATTAATCTGCAGCCGGGCCCAGTGCTCATCCAGGTCGGTAAAGTTTGCCGCAAAGGCGATGCTGGTAAACGCCATCAACAAACACACGCATAAAGTTAACCGTAGGTAGACTTTATTCTTCATTAATATCCCTCCTTTTTACTAAAAAACCTTATTTCATTGTATATATAATTAACGTATAACTTCTATGAATCACCTCCCCCAAAAAAGCACTGTGTATTTGAACAAATAGACACTTTACAAACAGCACATATAACTGCAAAACAAAGAACTCTCATAACCTTTTAACTTCAAAAAGTAATAATACACTAAACAGGCAGAGATTTCCTGCTATGAAAACAAAGAGATAATAAAAATGTTGTTAAAAATTTTTTTAATATAATAATATTAATGGCTGTATGAAGGAAAAAAGAAGATATCGTCGAAAGAATTTAATAAAATTTACCAAAAAGGTGGGAACTGCTTTGGAAGAGGAACTTGAAGTGATAGATCTGCGGGAGATATTTAGAATATTAAAAAAGAGAAAATGGCTGCTTATAAGCATTCCTTTAGCAGCTGCGTTTATCAGTGCAGTAATCAGTTTCTTTGTACTTACTCCCATATACCGGGCTTCCACCACTATGATGGTGGGTAAAACATATTCAGGAGATAATGCTGTACTGCTGCAGTACCAGGATTTGCTGGCAGCTAACCAGCTGGTTAAAACCTACAGTGAAATTGCCAAAAGCAGGACAGTGGCTGAAAAGGTAATATCCAAGGCAGGGCTGGAGATAACGCCTGAGCAGTTTTCGGAAAAAGTGGAAGTCAGTCCTGTGAAGGATACACAGCTGATTGAAGTATCGGTGGAGGACAGTGATCCAGCCCTGGCGGCAAAACTGGCCAACCTTACATCTAATGTTTTTATGGTAAAAGTAGTAGAAGTAATGAATGTTGATAATGTCAAAGTGGTTGATGCAGCCGTACCGCCTGCAGAACCAATTAAGCCTAATAAAAAATTAAACATTGCCATTGCCGGGGTACTAGGTCTAATGGCGGCGGTAGGATTAGTGTTTTTATTGGAGTTCATGGATAAAACCATTAAGAGCAGTGAAGATATTAACCGTCATTTAGAACTTCCCGTGCTGGGAAGTATACCAAAGATAAATAATGGTTAGAAAAGGAGTATACCATGGTTAACAAAAAGTTAGTGGTACTAGAGAATCCTAAGTCTCCCGTGGCAGAGGCATACCGTACTATACGGAGTAATATCCAGTTTTCTTTTTTAGACAGCGAATTAAAAAGACTGCTTGTAACCAGTTCGGGTCCTTCTGAAGGCAAGTCGATAACCAGCGCCAACCTGGCATCGGTTTTTGCTCAAAGCGGCCGGAGAGTAATACTGCTGGACTGCGACATGCGCAAACCAACCCAGCATAAGCTGTTTAATCTGCCCAATATTGCCGGCTTAACTAACGCTCTGCTGGGTGACGCAGTTATTGACGAAGTTTTAAATGATATTAATGATACTATGCTGCAGGTTATTACCACCGGCCCCATACCGCCCAACCCTGCTGAGATGCTGGGCTCTAAGAAAATGAAAGCATTTCTGCAGGAACTGGAAAGCTATGCAGATTTAATAATTTTGGATACCCCACCGGTGATTGCAGTAACCGATGCTGCTCTGCTGGCGGGTAGTGTGGATGGTGTGGTAATGGTGGTGGCAGCTAATAAAACCCAAATTGATTTGGCCAAAAAGTCTAAAGAGCTGCTTTTAAATGCCAAGGCCAACATTGTGGGTACGGTGCTCAACATGGTGGAAGAAGACAGCCAGGACTACTATTATTACTATTATTACACAGAAGGGGAAAAGGATAGGAAGAAAAAGAAACCAACTGCAGCAGCGTCTTTTTAACTAAAATATAACGGGTTCCGATAAAGGCAAACCTGCTGAAAGGCAGGGACGCAAAGCTGCGGGTCTAAGGCATTAGCGTGCTAAGGCAGCCGGGCTGCCGAAGAACACCGTTTGATTACACTATTGGAACCCTGTAAGGGGGAGAAGATATTGCCTGCATATATTAAAGCATTAAAAGGAATTATTAATTTTAGTAAAAGCAAGGAATCCAACCATTATAATAAAATCCAAACCATTAAAGAGCAGTTGGTAGGTTTAGGCTATCAACCAAGTGAAGTAGAATATTTTGTTAAAAATTTTGCCGGAATTAATGATTTATCCCGGCTGGATGAAGCAGAATTACAACAATTAAGCAAAAAACTGCAGCACCAGCTGGAGATTGCACGCAAATGCAGGGAAATGATAAAAGATTTAAACAATTAGACTAGGATGGTGGTATCCATTAAAAAAATATTTATTGTACTAACAGCTGCTGTGCTGGCTGCCTGTGCCGGCATTATTTACTTTAACAATAATGTTTTATTACCCCGGTCAAGTATGGATACCAAAAACCCTGAAGAACTGCAGCAGGAACTTCTTACCACTAAAAAGTACGAGGATCTGCCGGAAGTGGCGGCCTTAAAAAAGCAAGTAGAAGTAAAAAAGCAGCAGACAAAAGATATTAGTAATAGCAATAAAAAAGAAACTAATAATAATCAAACTACTCAAAGTACACCCAATGAAAAAATCCAGGGCAGTGCTGTTAAGCCGGAAGAAGATGTGCCTACAAAAGCAGAGCTGGAAAAAGAATTGGAAGAAAAGTTAAAGGCCTTACAGGCAGAATATAATGCAAAACTAAATAGCCTTTTAGCTTCCGCAAAAGCAGAATACAAGCAAATTAAAACAGGGGAAAAGGACATTTCGATAACTAACCTGGCAAATAAATACCTAAATATGGGAAAAGCCTTAGAGGAAGAGTGTGACGCCAGGGTTTATGCAGCAATTGCCTACATAGAAAATGAAATGGCCCGCTATAATTACAAAAGCGATGTGGCAGAAAAAGCGAGAGAAGCATATAAACAGAGAAAAGAAGAGCGGCGCAAACAATTATTAAGTAAACTTATGAATATATTATAATAATCAATTAACTAAAGTAAGCGTAGGATAATATCTGCGCTTATTTTAATTTTGTTACAAGATGGTTAATTTTCAAAATATATACCACTTAATGTACAATTTTAGAAGGTTTTTTTTTATCTGTGTCGTATTAGGAAGAATATACCAAACTTATAGGAATTTATAGGACTTGGTGGGTGATTGCTTTATGGCAATAGGACCACAAATACAAAACAGGCTGTAAGTTGTATTAAGTAATGTACTGGTTTAACAATTGAGGTGTTTACGGTGAATAGGGTAGTTAGAAAAATAACATTAATGACTACCGATGCAATACTTATAAATGCAGCTCTTTACGGTGCCTTGTTAATTCGATTTGATGGTGCTGTTCCTGCTCAGTACTTGCAATCCTTTTATGACTTTGCACTAATATTTACAATAGTACGGTTGCTTTGTTTTTATATTTTTGGATTATACAACAGGTTGTGGCAGTACGCCAGCATAGGAGAGCTGGTAAATATTATATCTGCAGTAACTGCTGGTACTGCTCTTAATGTAACGCTGGCCTACTTTTTCATGGAGGGCGGCAGGTTTCCGCTCCCCAGAGGTGTTTTTGTATTAAGCTGGATGTTTAATATTATTTTAATAGGTGGCTCCAGGCTGGCGTGGCGATTATTTAGAGATTATGCACTTATGCTTAATAAGCCCAGGGGTGGCAAACCGGTATTGATAGTAGGGGCCGGCGATGCCGGCGTACTGGTGGCTAAAGAATTAAAAAGCCACTATAACGGCAGGATTAACATTGTCGGCTTTGTTGATGATGACCTTGCCAAACAAAAATTAAAAATTCTTAATGTTCCTGTTTTGGGGGATAGAAATTCAATACCCCACCTGGTAGAGCAGTACAGCATCCAGGAAATTATTATTGCTATACCATCTGCTGAAGGGAAAGTAGTGCGAGAAATATTTACCATATGTCAAGAAACAAAAGCAGAAGTTAAAATCTTACCGGGCATGTATGAACTAATTGACGGGAAAGTAACTGTTAACCAGATTAGAGAAGTGCAGGTGGAAGACCTGCTGGGCCGAGATCCGGTAAAAGTGGATTTAGAAGGGATTTCTAAATACCTGGAAGATCAAGTTGTTTTGGTGACAGGCGCCGGCGGTTCTATTGGTTCTGAACTATGCCGGCAGATTGCCAGCTTTGGACCAAAAAAGTTATTACTGCTGGATAACTGTGAAAACAATGTTTACGATATAGAGCTGGAATTAAAAAATACAAATCCTCACTTGAAACTATATCCATTAGTAAAAGACATACGAGATAACAAAGCTATAGAAGAGGTGTTTAGAAAATTAAAGCCCCAGGTAGTATTTCATGCTGCAGCTCATAAACACGTTCCGTTAATGGAAGCTAACCCGGAAGAGGCTATAAAAAACAATGTAATGGGTACATATAATGTAGCACGTTCAGCCGATTTATTCAATGCTAAAAAGTTTGTACTTATCTCCACCGATAAAGCAGTTAACCCTACAAGTATCATGGGTGCAACCAAACGGATAGCGGAAATGGTTATTCAATATTTAGACAAGTACAGCAGCACTAATTTTGTTGCTGTAAGGTTTGGGAATGTTTTGGGAAGCAGGGGCAGTGTAGTTCCTCTGTTTAAAAAACAAATTGCAAGCGGCGGTCCGGTAACTGTAACCCATCCGGATATGGTTAGATATTTTATGACCATTCCGGAAGCAGTACAGTTAGTAATACAGGCCGGGGCTATGGGCAAAGGCGGGGAAATCTTTGTTTTAGATATGGGTGAACCGGTAAAAATTATGGATTTAGCAAAAAGCTTAATAAAGCTGTCTGGATTTGAGCCGGGTAAAGATATAGAAATAGTTATTACCGGTATGAGACCTGGTGAAAAGCTGTATGAAGAACTGCTGACAGCAGAAGAAGGTGTTAACGCTACCACCCATAAGCGCATATTTGTGGCTAGACCTAATAACTTAAACCACCAGTTAATAGAAGAGGTATTACGAAGAATTACAGAAGGAAAGCTGCCGAAAAATCAGCAGGAAACAGAGCGGTTTATAAAACAGTTTTTACCTGATTTCAGGGTATGGGAAAAAAGGTTAACTGGTTAGCTGGGGAG
>JACDOL010000071.1 GCA_017656165.1 Desulfotomaculum sp. | reverse complement strand
GTCATCTCCTTTATTTGTAATTATTACCATTTACACAAAACTTTTTACATTCTCCCCCAGCGGCAAATAGATAACTGGCGCAGTAAAAGGAAAAGGAAAGCCCCAGCAGTTGTAACCAACCGCTGGGGCTCATTTATTTACTTATTTATGTTGGGCAGATACGCTGGCCAGTTATAACTGCCGTGGTTTTATGGCCAGTGCCAGCGCAGCTGCCTCGTTTCGGGGGCAGTTCAGGCCCCCCTAACAATCCGCTTCGCTTCGTGCTCCTGCGCTTGGCTGCGCAGGCTTATCACTAAAAATCGTTGCTCCAAAAGGTATGCAATAACCCTGGCCAATGCCGTGGGCATCTATACTCAACGATGTTGCACATTAAATATCCTGTTCAGTACTTATCTTGCCTTAATTAGTTATTATAACTATTCTCTAAACACCCATTTTGAGTAATAAGCATTAACAGAAAAATCAACATAATATTTAGATATTTCATTTCCAAATACATATGTGGAAGCCATTCGTTCATCTTCTAAATAATAATAACCACGCGATTTCATAAAATTTATCAATGCCTGTTGTGCATTATCTGGTTTAGTAAGATAGACTTGGGGATAATCTTGAATTTGCACAATTTCTGCTTTGGTAAACATTATTTTAACAAGCCCCATTCCGCTCAAAATAGGGTTTAGAGTATTAAATTTATTTATTGATACAATTACGGACATAGTTAATAAAAATACAAGAATAGCAAATATTACTGCGATCTTTTTAGATCTTTTCAATCTAATCACTCCATCAAACTGCTGATTCTTTACTGCAATTAACTGTCTATGTATGGCAGTTAATGACATTGACCCTGGGCAGCTGCATCCTATTTTTTAGGCGGCAGCCGCCGGTTTCAGAAATGCAGAAACGAATAAGGTTGTACAAGTTAAGTAACCACAGTTTTAACAAACAGTGGATTTTTTTGATGGCTTTTACGGCACTGTACATGGTGACGGTTCATTTAATCCTTCTTATTCAACGCAGTTAGCAGCGTGTACCCAAAGATTATGCCAAATACAGTAATTGGCAAACTGGAGTGAGCTGTCAATTTATAACCTGACCACATAAGCCAGCGGGGAAACAGGC
Source organism: Desulfotomaculum sp. (assembly GCA_017656165.1). Taxonomy (GTDB): domain Bacteria; phylum Bacillota; class Desulfotomaculia; order Desulfotomaculales; family Desulfohalotomaculaceae; genus Desulforadius. The sequence continues at coordinate 8,428 of JACDOL010000071.1, read as the reverse complement.
TGCCTAACGGTGAAAAAAAGGTTGGCATAAAAAAAGCAATATAAAGACAAGGCAGGCTGACTGCCAAGAGCTTCACCCAGTCCATGCACCACCGGCCCGGCTCTCTCACAGTGCCGGTAAACCGGGGCAGAGCCAGCAGCACACCCAGCACAACGGGGAAGAATGCCCTGTGAAGCATCATCAGCCTGGTGTCATAAGTTATAGCTATCTGTTTTTTTACGTAATGTTCATAAGCATCACCCCAGTAAAGCACAAACCCGATGAAAACCATATACAAAAAATATCCCAAAAAGCGTTTTATATTGGTATTCATATAATCGCCCCTTAAAAAGCTTATTCACTAATAAATTAATAATTCCTTTCACGGGAGGGCGGAAAATGCCGGATTGCCTGTTTATTCTCGGCAGCAGCTTACCTATATATTAAAACAGCTGGTGGAGTGAAACATTATGCTGCGCACACCTACCAGTTACTTATGCAGACAAGGTGGTAATAGAGATAAAGAAAGACGGGCTTACCGAAGAAGGTATGAAGGACCTGCAGGAACTATTAATATAGTAAGGAGAGTATTAGAGCTAAAGACGATATAAAATCATGGAAACCTTTATATAAATTTGAGGTTCTTTATTATTTAAGCAAAATTCACATTATCGCCTGCCTATTCTGAATTACACTTTCTTTAATGTAAGGAGGTAAAGCCTTTAATAAAATCACATCTTTATTTTACCCTGCCTGAACGTCTACGATAGTTCCGCCGGTTATTTCCTGCAGTTTATCTAAGGAAATGGGCAGTGCAGAATTTGCTGTTCCAGCTGCAGTATAAACCACATCAAAGCGTTCCATAGATTTATCCAGGTATATTGGTACATTTACCTTTAGGGCAAAGGGACAGACGCCACCTACCTTGTAACCGGTAATGTTTTCTACTTCCTCTCTTGATGCTAATTTAGCTTTACCTCCCAGCAGTGCCTTGGCTTTCTTTTGATTTACCCGGACATCACCGGCGGTCACAAATAGTGCGTAATTTTCTCCAGCGCGGAATAAAATGGACTTTGCTATTTGAGCAGGCTGTACACCCAGTGTACGGGCTGCCTCCTCTACCGTACTTGTACTTTCTTCAAATTCTATTGGTTCAAGTTTTTCGTCATAATTCTTTAGATATTTTCTAACATGGTTTACTGGCATATTTATGCATCCCTTTCATATTTATTATTGATTTTTATTATAATTAATTATTGTATCTGTATCAATTGCTGTGCTGTTATACATGTGTTAACTGATAAATAACATCATACCGAAAAGTATAATCTAAAATAATTAGCAAATAAAAACTAGCTGCTATGTATTAAAATGGTATTTATGTAAAAAAATAAAACAACAAGTGTTCACAAATGGGACATTAAATGTTTACCATAATGAGGTGTATTCCTCTTTCTGCTGGTGTAAAAAGTGGAATAAAAATTGCAATTATTAGCTGCAAAAAGTAAAGGGGGATATATATGAAAGCTTTTAGAGTGCCAAGGGATATTGTATTTGGCTGGGGATGCCTTAGTTATCTTAAAGAAATAAAAGGGAAGAAGGCGTTTATTGTTACTGACCCTGTAATAGCAAAATTGGGATTTATTGAGAAGGTTAAGGGGTATTTAAATGAAGCCGGCTTAGAAGTAGAGGCTTTTACAGAATGTGAACCTGATCCGTCCCGGGAAACTGTAGAAAAAGGTGCTGAGCTTATGAAAGAATTTAATCCTGACTGGATTGTTGGGTTAGGCGGCGGTTCTTCTATAGACTCAGCCAAAGCTATGTGGGTATTTTATGAACATCCCGATATTACATGGGACCAGGTTTTCAGCAGTGTACCACCCCTGCGTAATAAGGCCCGCTTTATTGCAATAGCCACCACCAGCGGAACGGCAACAGAAGTTACTTGTGCTGCGGTAATTACTAACCGTAATGTTGAACCCCATGTAAAAAATGTTATTGCCAGCAATGAAATAACCCCTGACATAGCCATTTCAGACCCTGAGTTGGCTTCTCAAATGCCGCCTAAAGTTACAGCAGCTACTGGGATGGATGCTTTAACCCATGCCATTGAATCATATACATCCATTGCTGCTTCTGAAGTTGACAAAGCGCTGGCAATTAAGGCCATTAAATTAGTGTTCAAGAGTCTGCCGAAAGCTTATGCAGATGGCAGGAACAAAGATGCCCGTGAAGATATGCATACTGCTTCATTGATGGCAGGCATGGCCTTTACAAATTCATTTTTAGGAATAGTTCACAGCTTGGCACACCAGCTGGGTTCCCAGTATGGTATTCCTCACGGTGCAGCAAATTCCTTAATGCTGCCTTATGTAATTCAATTTAACTCAATAGCTGTTTCTGAACTGTATGCCGAAATTGCTGATGCCCTTAACCTTGAATATGAAAATGAAAGGGATTCTGTCAAAAAACTGGTTGATGCTGTTTTTCAATTACAGAAAGATGTTGGCCTGCCTCAAACTATAAAGGATGCTGGTATTGATGAAAAGGTATTTTTTGATAATTTAGATGCTGTAGCCCAAAATGCATTAAACGATATATGCACCTACTGCAACCCAAGAGTACCCAGTGTTGAGGATATGAAAAAGCTTTATACTGCTGCTTACTATGGAAAAGATGTCCTTTAACTAGAGAGCTGCAGTTATATCAAAATAATAATAAGCACCAACAGTACAAAACACTGTTGGTGCTTATTATTTATTAGGAGTGCTGAATTGCCCAGGTTAATTGCTGCCATTGTCGTTGACACACTGGTGAGCACATCGGAAGCAGGAATAATTGACGCTTGGGTGCGCAAGCTTGGTATTATTGACAGCAGTTTAGGGGTTGTAATTTCGGCGGTCATTAATTTGGGTGTTATAACAGCTATATTAATGTTTTTTTACAATACAAAACAGCATAGAAAAAACCAATGAAAGTTTAGAACAAGCAAAAACAAGGGAAGAGAATGATGAGCTGATATCACAGGCCGGCCAGGTACTGGCAGAAATTGATGAAGCTATCCAGCACTCCATTAATGTAGTAAACAATGTTGCAGAGAGTGTAAGACGGACTGCTCATGGTATGGAGCAGGTTGCCAGCAGCAACGAGCAGATGTCAGTCACTGTTCAGCAGATGAATACCTCCACGCAGCAGCTGGCTGAAATAGCTGACCTAACCGACTCTACTATCAACTCTAAAGCCTCCGGGTAGGCATAAACCGGAACATACTGGTAAGTGGGGTAATACTTATAGGTAACGTATGGGTAACCGGGATAAGGAGTTTGATAAGGCTTATTTTTCACTCGCACTCCCACCTTTATAATTTATTTACATTGTTTATGCTATGAAAATATTTCTGAAATGTGATTTTTTTAGTTATATGTGGCTGAACTACTGCAGCAAGTAAGAAAAAACGTATGCAGTAACTGATGCTAAAAAGTAATACTTAATAACTAAAAATGTGCCCCGGTAATAGGGCACATTTTAATACAGCTTATAAAAATGGTTGGTAGGGCCAATACCACGGCCCACCGGGAAGGCATTTTTAATAGCACCGGTAATGTACTGTTTAGCTTCTGTGATGGCTTGAGTTAAATTCATTCCTTTGGCCAGGTTGGCAGCAATGGCGGAAGAATAAGTGCAGCCGGTACCATGGGTGTTCTTATTTGACAGCCTCTGGGCGGTAAAAGCTTTAAATTCGTTTCCGTCGTAAAGAAGGTCCACAGCTTCACCGGGCAAATGGCCGCCCTTTACCAGTACGTTTTTGGGTCCTAAACTTTTTATGATGTCAGCTGCTTTTTTCATATCTTCAATAGTATTAATGGTAAACCCTGCTAAAACGCCGGCTTCGTGGAGGTTGGGAGTAACAACAGCGGCCAGCGGAAGCAGGTAATTAATTAATGCCTGCTTGGCTTCAAGTTTCAGCAGGTGATCCCCGCTTTTGGCCACCATTACCGGATCCAGTACAACTGGAATGTGAGAGTAGTTGTTTAAAGTTTTAGCTACGATTTTTATAATTTCAGTACTGGACAGCATGCCGATTTTAATAGCATCAATTTTTATATCTTCCAGTACTGCATGCAGCTGTAATTCCACAAATGAAGGTTCAATTTCCGCTACACCCAGGACGCTCACGGTATTTTGCGCAGTTACAGCGGTAATTACCGAAGCGCCGTATACACCATGGGCTGCAAAAGTTTTTAAATCCGCTTGAATGCCGGCACCACCGCCGGAGTCAGATCCTGCTATAGTTAGTGCTGCTTTCAATGAAATTCCCCCTTTATCATAAAAAATCCCTTGTCCAGCACAGCGACAGCTGAACAAGGGATTTTAACTAACCACCCTGTCCAGCTTCCCTACGCAGGCATTAACCTGATCAGGTATAAGGGTCGGGAGAAGACTCCCCTCTCAGCCGTTACGGCTCCCCTAGCTAAAACAGGCTGCATTATTTATTTTTGCAGTAACATTCGTTTTACATCATAAAAAATCCTGCTGTTATTTTTTAAAAGTAAATTTAGTAATTATACTTTACAACAGCTTGTTATAAAGGTTATACTAAATTAAACTGAATAAATCAATGCTGGGGGTGCCCCATGGGGCTGAGAGGGACTTGATGTCCCAACCCTTTGAACCTGTTTGGGTAATTCCAACGTAGGGAAGCATTGATAACTATTAATTTAATGGTTATTCTGCTTACCTTTGTTGGGTAAGCATTTTTTTTAGGAGGTGCAGCGGTGAAATTAATAGTTAATGGAAGAGATGAAATTTTAGATAGGGAAATGACAATTTTAGAGTTCCTTCAGACTAAGGGCATTGACCCCAGCGTGGTAGTTGTAGAGTACAACTTGGATATTGCTGACCGCGAAAAATGGGGAGAAATAACCCTGAAAGACAGCGACAAACTGGAAATACTGCAATTTGTAGGGGGAGGTTAAAGCATGAACGACAAGCTAATCATAGGTGGGAAGGAAATTACAAACCGTTTTTTCACCGGCACTGGTAAGCATCCTAACAATGCCATTATTCCCCAGATAGTTGAAGAAGCTAAAATAGAAGTGATAACGGTGGCGCTGCGCCGGGTGGATTTAACATCCCCGCAGGAAAATATACTCAATTACATACCCAAGGACTGCATTCTGCTGCCCAACACCTCCGGGGCGAGAAATGCAGAAGAAGCAGTGCGCATAGCCAAGCTGGCTCGAGCTTGTGGGTGCGGCAACTGGGTAAAAATAGAAGTGATTTCTGATAATAAATACCTGCTTCCGGACAACTATGAAACAGTTAAAGCAGCAGAAATACTGGTAAAAGAAGGGTTTGTGGTATTACCTTACGTCAGCCCGGATTTAATGGTGGCAAAAGCTTTGGAAGATGCAGGTGCTGCCGCAGTAATGCCCCTGGGGGCTCCCATTGGCACCAACCGGGGGCTGCAAACTAAAGAGTTAATTAGGATATTAATTGACGAGATTAAGCTGCCCATTATTGTTGACGCCGGTATCGGCAGGCCGTCTGAAGCGGCAGAAGCAATGGAAATGGGAGCGGCAGCGGTGCTTGCAAATACTGCGGTGGCCACTGCCCGGGACCCCGTGGCTATGGCAAAAGCTTTCAGTATGGCAGTGGAAGCAGGGCGCAAAGCGTACATGGCCGGCCTGGGCCCAGTGAGGAAGGAAGCCGAGGCCAGTTCACCTCTTACCGGCTTCCTTGATTAAAGGGGGTATTAAAAATTAGTTTTTATGAAATCTACAGGGAATTTAAAAACTTTGACTTTGAAAGTTACTGGGAAAAAATAACCGGCAGTGACATATTAAGAATATTAGACCGTGACAGGATAACCCACATGGACTTTTTAACACTTTTGTCCCCACAGGCAGCCAATTACTTGGAAGCCATGGCCCAAAAGGCACACCGGTTAACGGTACAGCACTTTGGACGGACTGTACTCCTTTTTACTCCCATGTATTTATCAAATTACTGCGGGAATCAATGCGTATACTGCAGTTTCAGCAGCAACCACCGGCTGGTTCGAAAAAAACTTACACTGGATGAAGTGGAAGAAGAAGCTAAAAGCATTGCCGCTACAGGTTTAAGACACATACTAATTTTAACAGGAGAATCTCAAAAACACAGTCCGGTTTCATACATAGAAGATTGTGTTAAAGTGCTGAAAAAATATTTTGATTCTATATCCATAGAAATATATCCGCTGACCACAGAGGACTACACACGGCTGGTAAAAGCCGGGGTGGATGGCCTCACCATATACCAGGAAGTGTATAATGAAGAGACCTATGACCAGCTTCACCCCAGGGGGCCCAAAAAGAACTACCGCTTCCGGCTGGATGCTCCTGAACGGGGATGCCGGGCAAAAATGCGCGGGGTAAACATAGGGGCCCTGCTGGGACTGGAAGATTATCGTAAAGAAGCCTTTTTTACTGGGCTGCATGCCAGCTATTTGCAGAACAAGTACATGGATACCGAAATAAGCGTATCAATCCCCAGGATAAGGCCCAACATTGGTGGGTTTACGCCCAAGTTCAGTGTTCCAGACCGGTCCCTGGTGCAAATAATTCTTGCCTTCCGCCTTTTTATGCCCAGGATGGGCATTACCCTTTCCACCAGGGAGAGGGCAGAACTGCGCAACAACCTGGTAAGGCTTGGAATAACGAAAATGTCTGCCGGTGTTAGTACTGAAGTGGGTGGCCATACCATTAAAAACAGTACCGGTACCGGTCAATTTGAAATATCAGACAATCGAAGTGTGGCTGAAATAAAAGAAATGCTTTTACAAATGGGATACCAGCCAGTATTTAAGGATTGGCACCAGCTGAATGGAGAGAGAGCCGGTGAGCAGCTTTTATAAAGCTTTAGAAAAGTATATTGGTTACGATAACTTGAAAAAAATTAAAAAGGTTAAAGTGGGGATTGCCGGGGCAGGCGGACTTGGTTCCAATTGTGCCCAGTACCTGGTTCGTTCAGGGTTTAAACAGCTGGTACTGGCGGATTTTGACATGGTTGATTACACAAACTTGAACCGCCAATTTTATTTTTTGCACCAGGTAGGAATGCACAAAGTTGAAGCGCTGGAGATGAACTTAAAAAATATTAACCCGGGTATAGCTGTTACAAAAGTTACAGAAAGGCTAAATAAAGACAGCATGGGAAAATACTTCGCGGACTGTCATGTGGTGGTAGAAGCTTTTGATGATCCCCGCTGTAAGCGGGAGTTAGTTGAAACGTTTATGAGTACGGGCAAGCTGGTGGTTGCTGCTTCCGGTATTGCAGGATGGGGAAGAAGTGATGAGATTAAGGTAAGACGGGTAAAAAACAACCTGTATGTTGTAGGTGACTTTGTTTCCGAGGTGAGGGAAAACTGCCCGCCTGTGTCGCCCAGGGTGAACATAGTGGCTGCAAAACAGGCAGATATTGTTTTGAACTGGGTGATTAATGAAATGGACATTTAATTATTAGATTAAATTATAAACATCAGGGGGTAGAGCAGGCATGCTGGATACAGACATTTACGCCATAACTTCGGAAGAACATTCCCTGGGGCGCTCTAATATTGAAGTGGTACAGGAACTGATAAAAGCCGGTGTAAAAATAATTCAATACAGGGAGAAAGAAAAAAAGAAGCTGTACAAGTACCAGGAATGCATAAAAATAAGGGAATTGACCAGGGAAGCCGGCGTTGTATTTATAGTTAATGATGATATAGATTTGGCCTTGGCCGTTGATGCAGATGGTGTGCACGTCGGCCAGGAGGATCTGCCGGTGGAAGAAGTACGCAGGTTAGTTGGTAAAGACATGATTATCGGTTTATCCACCCACTCACCTGAGCAGGCCCGGGATGCTGAAAAACGCGGGGCCGATTACATAGGTGTGGGGCCGGTTTTTGCCACCAACACAAAAAAAGACGTGTGTGCACCGGTAGGGCTGGAATATGTGGAGTATGTGGTTAAAAACATAAAAATTCCCTTTGTTGCTATCGGGGGAATAAAAGAGCACAATATTGCAGAGGTGAAGAAAAGGGGTGCTTCCTGCTTTGCAATGGTTACAGAAATAGTTGGAGCAAAAGATATTCCAGCAAAAATAAAAGCGCTGCGTGAAAAACTGTCATAAAAATTCCCTTTAAGCAGACATTATATATGGAGTCTATTTAAAGGAGGGGACGCAGGTGGCAAAAAAGCGCGGCAGTATTAATACACCAGAGGCTAAAAAAATTGCCCGGAAGATGCAGGAAAAAATTAACCAGGACCCGGAATACAGCAAAGAAAACGCACCTGAGGTTACCAGTGACTTGGCACCCAAATATTAAATTTTCAATAAAAGCCAAGGCTTCTGACGCCTTGGCTTTTAATTGGTGTGCCCGGCATGGGCGATGTCTATAGGGTGAAAGTCCCGAACGTTGAAG
>JACDOL010000070.1 GCA_017656165.1 Desulfotomaculum sp. | reverse complement strand
CTTATTAGTATATAAAAAACTTCGGTCCTATCACCGCCAGGTATTTACACTCCGTAAACACGCCGGCACATATACTTGAACAAACTCCTTAAAAAGACAGCTATTATTTTTTGGAAATATAAGGGTTGTCCTTAATATAAAAGCGGTAAGGTAATTCAGTACCTTCCCTTATCCCAATCCGGGTGGTAACAACAACATTGTTCACATCATCCCACCAGGGAAATATTCGCACCGGGCCGCTGGTTAAATCTGCACCGTTTTGTTCTTTAGACATGCCCAGGGCCTGAACAAGTTTGGCCGGCCCGGAACACAGGTCCTTTAGTCTTTCCCTCCCCCGCCGCTTCTGCATCAGCTCAACGCCAATTAGCGGCTGCAGGGCTCTAATTAAAACAGCATCACCCACGCCTTCCGCGTTTGTAACTGCATTAAAGCAGTAGTGCATGCCGTATGTAAAATACACGTAAGCATGGCCGGGGGAACCAAACATAACTCTGTTCCGGGGCGTCATACCCCTTGAAGCGTGGCAGGCAGGGTCCCCGTGCTGGGTATAAGCCTCGGTTTCCACTATCACACCGCCAGCAGTACCTTCCGGACTGTTATGTACAAGAAGACATCCCAGCAAATCCCTGGCCACTTGTACTGTATTCCTGTTATAAAATTCCCTGGGCAGGGGACTTAATTTTTGAAAATCCTCTGGATTAAACATCATTTTAAATTTTTGAGCAAATCCTCCACCTCTCTAGTATTAACAACATCGTCGGGGGTAAGCCAAGCTCTTCGAGCCACAGCTACACCATATTCAATCTCATTCAGCCGCTTTAGGTCATGGGCATCGGTATTAATAACTACCTTAACCCCCAGTTCTTTTGCTAACCTGGTATTTTCTTCACTTAAGTCCAGGCGGTCCGGTGAGGAGTTTATTTCCATAACAGTATTATACTTTGCTGCAGCTTCCAGTACCCTTTCCACATCAAGCTCATAACCGCCCCGGCGCCCTAAAAGTCTCCCGCTGACATGGCCAATAATATCTACATGCTCGTGTTCGATAGCTGAAATAATCCGGTTAGTCATGGTTTCTTTATCCTGCTGAAAATGGCTGTGCACCGAGGCAATCACTACATCCAGTTGAGCCAGCAGTTCATCTTCATGATCGAGACTGCCGTCAGCCAGGATATCGCATTCTACACCAGTTAAAATGGTAAAGTCATCAAACTGCTGGTTTAACTTTTCTATTTCTTTAACCTGTTTTTTTAATCTTGCAGCATCTAAACCATTGGCTATCTTCAATGATCCAGAATGGTCTGTTATGGCCATATAGCTGTAGCCCTTTTTCCTGGCCCCTTCTACCATTTCTTCCAGCGACCCCGCGGCATCACTCCAATTAGTATGTACGTGCAGGTCACCTTTAATATCTTCCAGTTCTACCAGCCGTGGGAGGGTTCCTGTCTGTGCTGCTTCTATTTCACCATTATCCTCCCGCAGTTCCGGGGGGATATATTCTAAACCCAGGTGGCGGTAAATATCTTCCTCGTCTTGAACTTCCAGCTCTCTGCCGTAAGCATCAACCAGCTGTTTATGGCTGAGCTTAAAGCCCTTTTCCTCAGCTAAAAGGGATAAATGCTGATAATGTTTCCTGCTGCCGGTATTTCTATGCCAGGCGGTAATAAATTCATCTACCGTAACTACCGTCAAGTCCACGGGAACGCCCCACCAGGTATTTACCTGAATCCGGTTACTATCACGCTGCAGTACCTTGGTTACCCTAGGGTGGGCAGTAAAAGCATCCAGCACCCCGTTGACGTCATCTGCAGCAGCAACAATATCTACATCAGACACTGTTTCTTTCCAGCGCCTGGTCCCGCCTCCTATCTCCGCTCTCGCAACCTCCGGCAGGTTTTCCAGGTATTCTACCAGTTCTTTAGCCAGTTCCCTGGCCAAACCCAGGAGCACTTGACTTCTTCCCTCTTTTAAACTGCGGATATTCCTTACTATTTCATGTTCTGTTTTAGCACTGATACCGGGCAGCTTTCTTACCAACCTTCTCTTTGCAGCTTCCTCCAGTTCCTCCAGTGAAGTAACACCTAATTTTTGATGCAGGATACGAGCTTTTTTAGGGCCAATACCCGGCAGGGAACGAATCTCCAGCAGCCCTCTTGGCACCTGGTCCAATAATTCCTGGTAAGTCCTGCACGTACCTGTTTCTAAAATTTCCCTGGTTTTGGCATTGATAGCCTTGCCAATACCAGGTATTTTATTGAATACTCCCCGCCTAACCAGTTCTTCCACCGGCTGGTTCAACCGGGATATGGTTTTGGCTGCACTGCGGTAAGCCTTTATTTTAAAAAAGTCATCCCCTTTTATTTCCATAAGATCTGCCATTTCATAAAAAATCCATGCTATATCAATATTGCGCATATAAAACTCTCCTAAAAGGTAAATTAAATTATTACCCGCTGCTTTAAATTTCAAGGAATCTCCCATTAAATTTTACCCCAATTAATGCGTATCTAGCCAACAAAAGAAACACCCATGAAGTACATAATAACCAGCTTCATGAGTGTCTCCAGCTTAATAACTTATTCATGCCCATCCATTTCAATATCAGGTATACTTTCATCCATTATTTTTACCAGGTTATCATAATCCTCTTGCAGTTTATTTAACTCATCAGCTATGTTAATGGCTGCCAGTACAGCCGCCTTAGTTACCGATAACCTTGGATTTCTGCCGGCCACCTGTTTAATCTTACGGTTTACATATTGAGCAACCTTTTGTATATACTCGGGCGGCTCTTTTCCCTTCAAGGTGTAGTACTCACCGCAGATTTCAACTTCAACCCGGGTTTCCTCATTGGCCATTAAAGCCCCTCCCCACGGATTTTAAATTAAACATTTCGGCACAATACACTAAATTCCTGCTGTTTTTCAACAATTTACATTACTTCCGCAGTTCCGCATCAAACTCTTTCTTCAAGGCCCGGGCAATCTTATCAGTCTGCTTGGCTACTTCTTCATCCTTCAGTGTACGGTCAGGAGCCTGGAACAGCAGTGAAAAAGCTTGACTCTTATGTCCTTCAGGCACCTGCTCCCCCTGGTAAACGTCAAATACTTTAACTTTCTTTAAGATTTTTCCTCCAGCATTAATAATCACGTCTATCATATCCTGGGTTTTAATCTCTTCCTTTACAACCAGGGCTAAATCACGATCCACTGCTGGAAACTTAGGCAGCCGTTCATACTGGGGTTTTGGCCTTTCTGCGGCCATTAAATCCTCCAGGTCTATTTTACAGGCCACCGCCCGGTGAGTAAGTTCATAGTTTTCCACCACATCGGGGTGCAGTTCACCCAGAACACCTATAATCTTATCCTTTACTTCAATGGCAGCAGTACGCCCGGGATGGAAACTGGGATCCTTGTGGGGTATAAAGCGGGCATCTTTTAGGCCTATAGTAGTTAACAGTTTTTCTACTACACCCTTGGCAAAGAAGAAATCCATTTCTTCCGAGGGATCTCTCCAAGATTTTTCTGTGTACCCGTGGAATACCATGGCCAGCACCAGGCGTTCTTCCGGCAGATCCTCCCCTTCCTGCGGGTAAAACACACGGCCAATTTCAAATACTGCTCCGCTTTGAATCTGCCTGTTATTGTTGCGCTGCAGTACCTCCAGCAGGTTCGGCACTAAAACGGTACGCATTACAGACTGCTCTTCACTCAAGGGGTTCTGCAGTTTAACTGCGCTTCTAAACCTGCTGTCAACCGGGAGGTTCATTAAATCAAACACCTTGGGACTTACAAACCCGAAAGTAATTACCTCAGTTAACCCGCAGCCAACCAGCACATTCTTAATATCATAAATTAACTGCTGGCTTTCATTACGTTTACCCTGGGTGGTTGGCCCGTAAATAAGCGTATCGGGCACCTGGTTATAACCATACATCCTGGCAATTTCCTCAATTAAATCCACCTCTATACTCACGTCAGGACGGAAGGTAGGAACTGTAACCAGCAGGTTATCTCCTTCTTTCTGCACTTTAAACTGCAGGGAAGTTAAGATATTAGATATTTTTTCTTTTTCAATTGATATTCCCAAAAGATGCTCTACCCGTTCCGGGCGCAGCTTAATTGTTTTCTCTACAGCAGGGTTTGGGTAATTATCTATAACCCCTTTAGCTGCTGTTCCTCCTGCCAGCTGCTGCATTAAATAGGCCGCCCTATCTGCAGCCCTTACACATCCACCAATGTCAATTCCTTTTTCAAACCGGGCTGACGATTCTGAGCGCAGTCCCAGTAGCCTGGATGTGCGGCGGACACTGACGGGGTTAAAATATGCGGATTCAATTAAAATATTTACCGTTTCATCTGTAACCTCGCTGTCCAAACCGCCCATTACACCGGCCACGGCCACCGGTCCCCTGGCATCACAAATGACCAGCATATTTTCATTCAGTTTACGTTCTTCCCCGTCCAGGGTGGTAATAGTTTTATCATTTTCTGCCCGGCGGACAATTATATGATGATCGGCCAGTTTATCATAATCAAAAGCGTGCAGCGGCTGGCCTAACTCCAGCATTACATAGTTAGTAACATCAACAATGTTATTAATGGGTCGAATACCCGCAGCCCGCAGCCGCTGCTGCATCCAAGCAGGGGAAGGACCAATTTTTACACCTTTAAGTACCCTAGCAGCATAACGGCGGCACAGGTCAGAATCTTCAATATCTACCTTAGCCAGGTTCTCTATTTCTTCATCTCCCTCTTCCAAGGGAGCTTCGGGAAGCTTTAAATCCGCACCTAAAATTGCAGCCACTTCCCGGGCTACTCCAATCATAGACATGCAGTCGCCGCGGTTTGGTGTAAGGTCAAGTTCCAATATATAATCATCAAGTCCCAGAAATTCAACAATATTCATATTTAAGGGGGTATCTTCCGGCAGAATCAAAATACCATTTTGCTGGTCAGGGGGCAGCAGACTGGTATCAATTCCCAACTCCTGGCCGGAACAGAGCATACCGTTGGAAACTTCCCCCCGCAATTTAGCTTTTTTAATTACCAGGCCGTTAGGCAGCTTAGCACCTACTTTGGCCACTGGTACCTTGTGTCCTTCCCGGACATTGGTGGCGCCGGTGACAATTTGAATACGGTCTTCACCGTCCGTTGTCACCTGGCAGATCACCAACTTATCAGCATTAGGGTGCTGATTAATCTGCAGTATCTGCCCGGTAACAACGCTGGATATCCCCTCTCCAAGGTAATGTACATTTTCTACAGCTACCCCGGCCATAGTTAGACGGTCTGCCAGTTCCTGGGGAGAAATACTGACATCCACGTAGTCCTGCAGCCATTTATATGAAACTTTCATTAGTTGTACCTCCTAACGTAGTTTAAAACTGGGCCAAAAAGCGCAGGTCGTTGTCATAAAATAACCTCAAATCATCGATGCCGTACTTGAGCATAGCTATGCGCTCGATACCCATACCAAAGGCAAATCCAGTGACTTCCTCCGGGTTATACCCGGACATTTCCAGCACCCTCGGGTGTACCATACCGCAGCCAAGGATCTCCAGCCAACCAGTATAGCTGCAAACCCTGCAGCCTCTACCACCACATGAAGAGCATGAAATATCAACCTCTGCACTGGGCTCTGTAAAGGGGAAGTAACTGGGCCTAAAACGCGTCTTTGTACCAGGGCCGAACATCTGCCGGGCAAATAACGCCAGTACTCCTTTTAAGTCACTGAAAGTGATGTGCTTGTCCACTGCCAACCCTTCGACCTGGGTAAACATGGGGGAATGAGTGGCATCATCATCACGGCGGTATACCCTACCGGGACAAATAATCTTTACCGGCAGATTAGGGGCCGTTTTTTCCATGGTTCGCACCTGGACAGGAGAAGTGTGGGTGCGCAGCAGTACCTCCGGGCTTATGAAAAATGTATCCTGCATGTCCCTGGCCGGATGATCCTTGGGCAGGTTCAATGCTTCAAAATTGTAGTAGTCAAGTTCGACCTCAGGACCCTCGGCTATACTAAAGCCCATCCCTAGAAATATATTCTCTATTTCTTCCTGAACTTTTGTAAGTGGATGCTTGTTACCAATTAAGAACGGTTTTCCGGGAAGGGTTACGTCAATAATTTCACGAGCTAATCTTTGTTCTTTTTCGGCCTCTTTGAGCTCATGCATGCGATGAGCTATTAAAACTTCCAGCTCGGAGCGAATTTCATTTGCCAGTGCTCCTACCTTGGGGCGTTCTTCAGGTGTAAGAGAACCCATACCCCGTAATATTGATGTGAGCTCACCTTTTTTGCCCAGGTATTTTACTCGTAGGTTGCTTAATTCATTTAATGTAGATGCTTCTTTCACCGCATGTTCAGCTTCAGCGGCCAAGTTTCTTAATTTTTCTTCCATGCCCCTACCTCCTACGAAAAATCAGCAATCATTACCACACTAAACCATTTTACAATATTATTGACAAATAGAAAAGTTTACAAAAAACAAAAAACCGCCCTGCACCATGGACGGAGTAATTTTATAACATTTATATTCCTGTGCGCCGCATAAACCCTAATTTAAACTTATATAAATAACTAAAATAATAATTGACAAATTAATTGTGGTAAAGTGAACTAGTGCACAACCAGCTTTTTATATAACATATAGTACCTGACGGACCCGGTTGTTTCAAACATCCTCCAAAGGAGATCAGCAGTTAAAAACATTGGCACACAACCCTTTCCCTCAGTTTTTTGTGAATCTTTTGTAAATAATTATAACACAGCACACAGTCTAACTCAAGAAAGTTTACAGGTAATTTGTAATAATTTTAACAACCTTTTAGCATTATTATTTTTTCTTACATAATTTAAGCAACTTAAAATCATTATAATACCACCGGTTACGAAAGAAAATAGGTAAAAGGTGGCATTTGCTGTCGTTTTCGGCTGCGTTTGTAATATAAAAAAAAACCGGTTCCTGGTATTCAACCAGAAACACCGGTTTATTAACAACGCTGTCTTACTGCTTCATAAAGCATAATGGCACAGGCTACTGCAGCATTCAAAGATTCCGCCCTGCCCGGCATGGGGATTGTAACTTTTTCATCTGCCATTGATATTGTTTCCTCAGATGGTCCATTGGCCTCATTACCAATCACCAGGCCCACATTGCCTTTTAAATTAATTTCATTTACTTTTACTCCCCCATACGGTTGACCAACTATAAGCTTAAGTCCTTTATCATGCAATATGTTAAGCGTTTCCCTCCGGCTTTCCGCAGCAACCACCGGCAGGTGAAATAAAGACCCCATTGTGGAGCGAAGGGTTTTAGGATTATACAAGTCAACTGTACCTTTCAGCAGGATTACGCCGGTGGCAGCCGCAGCATCAGCAGTGCGTATAATGGTCCCCAGGTTTCCCGGGTCCTGCACCCCATCAACAAGAACCACCATTGCCGGCTTATCACCCGGCAAAGCGTCCTCCAACCGGTAACGGGGCATATTAACCAGGGCCAGTACTCCTTGAGGATTACCGGTATCTGCAATTTCTCTAAAAATTTTATCTTGTACCTGCCAGCACTGTATATTCTGTTCTTCAGCCCTTTGAAGCAGTTTTTTGCCCCTGTTATTATCTAAAAGTTTAGGGGAATAAAACAATGCTTCTGTTACCCAATTGGAATAGAGAAGCTCTTCTACAAAACGAATGCCTTCAATAATAAACTTTTTCTCTTTCTGCCGAAAATGCTTGCGGGATAGTTTTCGAAGGTATTTTATTCTCGGATTATTCCGTTGGATTTCCATAGTTAAATCAAACACCCGTTAAGAATCAATATCTTCTAATTTTTCCAGTTTTTCATAACGTCCAATGGCCACAAGTATATCATTATCTTTAATTTCAGTATTGGCACCGGGAGAAATGATTATATCATTATCCCGCCTAATTGCCAGTACGTTAATTCCCAGTTCCTTGCGAATATCTAGCTCTTGAAGAGTTTTCCCTGTATACTGCTTGGGAACAATTACTTCTGCAATACTGTAATCTGGTGATAGGTTAATTTGCTCCATAATATTCTTGGATACCAGTGCTCTGGCCACTCGTTCCCCCATGTCTCTTTCTGGAAAAACTACCCTGTCTGCCCCTACGCGCTGCAGTACTTTACCGTGCAGTTCTGTTCGTGCCTTACTGACTACTTTTTTTACACCCATATCCTTGAGCATTACTGTAACTAAAATACTGCTTTGCATATCCTTTCCTATGGCTACGACAACCACGTCAAAGTTCCTGATTCCTAATTCCCTCAGTGCCTGCTCATCTGTAACATCAGCTTTTACGGCATGGGTAACATTCTGGACTATATCTTCTACCTTTTTTTCATCATTATCTACAGCTAAAACTTCATGCCCCATGCGGTAAAGGGTTGTGGCCAAACTGCTGCCAAATCGTCCCATGCCGAAAACAGCAAAGGTCTTTTTCAAAAGCGCTCCCCCCTGGAAAAAAAGCATGGGTTCTTAGTCCCATGCTTTTATACACCATCTTGCCTAAAACTACTGGTTTAACTGCCCTTTAGCCAGTTGAACCAGTTCACTGAAGGCCTTTTCATCATTAACAGCTAAATCGGCCAGCATTTTACGGTTAATTTTTATACCAGCTTTTTTCAAACCATTCATTAACTTACTGTAATTTATACCGTTGCTGCGGGCTGCTGCATTAATACGAGCAATCCAAAGTTTGCGGAATTCGCGTTTACGAACTTTACGGTCACGGTAGGCATATGCCAGTGACTTTAATACCTGCTGGTTGGCAATACGGAACAGCTTGCTTTTTGCTCCATAATAGCCTTTAGCCAGCTTGAGCACTTTTTTATGTCTTTTACGGGAAACTACACTACTTTTTGCCCGTGGCATATCTAACTCCTCCTATCCTTGCTATTATTAAACTGTTTTTTACGGAAGCAGTTTTTCAATTCTTTTTGCATCTGCTGCATGTACAAGAGCGCTCTTGCGCAGTTCGCGCTTACGCTTGGATGTTTTCTTACCTAAAAGGTGACTTTTATAAGCATGGTAGCGTCTTATTTTACCCTTGCCGGTGCGCTTAAATCTTTTAGCAGCACCACGGTGTGTTTTCATTTTAGGCATAAACAACGCACTCCTTCCTACTCCTGTTTATCTATTTTAGGTGCTAGAACCATTACCATATTGCGTCCTTCTACCTTGGCCTTTCTTTCTATAGTGCAAAGCTCAGACAGCTCACTAGCCATACGATTTAAAATTTCCTGCCCCTTTGGAGTGTACACAATTTCCCGTCCTCTAAACATCACGGTAACTTTTACCTTATTGCCACCTTTTAAGAACCGTCTGGCATTTTTTAATTTTACCTGGTAATCATGCTCTTCAATATTAGGCCGCAGCTTAACTTCTTTAATATGAATGACATGCTGTTTTTTTCTTGCTTCTTTTTCTTTTTTACTCTGCTCATATTTGTACTTACCGTAATCCAACAGACGACACACAGGTGGCTTAGCCTGAGGAGCAACTTCAACCAGGTCAAGTTGACGATCCTCAGCAATGCGCAGGGCCTCCTTGGTTGGCACTATCCCCATTTGATTGCCTTTCTCGTCCACCAGTCTTACTTCCCTGGCCCTGATCGCCTCATTAGTACGCAGTTCCTTGATATTAAAGTCACCTCCTAAAGTATTTAAAAGACAGTAAAA
>JACDOL010000069.1 GCA_017656165.1 Desulfotomaculum sp. | reverse complement strand
AATAAATATGGGTGGACTAAGCCACCCATATTGAAAGATTATTGTCTTAAAACAGGAAGACCTGTTTTTTATTATCTTTCGCACACTGAACCTTGCTAACTGCCCGTGGGCGTTGCAAGGTGAGAAGCGGATGGCTTCTGCTTTTGTAAAAAAAACTATTTACATTTTCAACAAGGGAATTATAACACACGGATTCAATAACGTCAACCACTTTAAGCCTTAGAGATAATTTCTTCTATAATTGTCTTTTCAAATTCTTCTACAGGCACTGCACCTATATCTCCCTCGCCGCGGCGGCGTACTGAAACACTGCCCTGTTCTATTTCTTTATCTCCCACTATCAGCATATATGGGATTCTTTGGTTTTGGCCTTCCCTGATTTTATAGTTCATTTTTTCATTTCTGGCGTCAAGTTCTACCCGGATGTCCTTATTTTCCAGCCTTTCTACCACTTCCTTGGCGTAATCCAGGTGCTTATCGGTGATGGGTATCACTCTTACCTGTACCGGGGCCAACCAGGTTGGGAAAGCACCGGCATAGTGCTCGGTAAGAATACCAATAAATCTCTCTAAGCTGCCAAAGACTACCCGGTGAATCATAACGGGGCGGTGCTTCTGCCCGTCTTCACCTATATAGGTAAGATCAAATTTCTCTGGCATTAAGAAGTCCAGCTGAATGGTTCCGCACTGCCAGGTCCGGCCAATGCTGTCTTCCAGGTGAAAGTCAATTTTGGGACCGTAAAAAGCTCCATCACCTTCATTAATCTTGTATTCTATCCCCCTTTTCTCCAATGCATCTTTTAATGCATTGGTTGCCGTTTCCCAAATTTCATCTGATCCCATAGCTTTCTCAGGCTTAGTGGAAAGCTCCACATGGTAGGGCAGGTTAAACACTCCATAAAAGTAATCAAACAAATCTATAACGCCCATAATTTCCTGTGTAACCTGTGAGGGCAGCATAAAAATATGAGCATCGTCTTGGGTAAAACAGCGCACCCTCATCAGCCCGTGCAGGGCACCGGACAGTTCATGCCTGTGTACCAATCCCAGTTCACCCATCCGAATGGGCAGCTCACGGTAGCTGTGTATTTTACTCTTGTATACCAGTATACTGCCTGGGCAGTTCATAGGCTTAACGGCATAGTCTGTTTCATCAATTTGAGTAAAGTACATATTTTCTTTATAATGTTCCCAGTGTCCGGATTTTTCCCACAGTGATCTATTAAGAATAATGGGTGTACGAATTTCCTGATAACCGCGTTTCTTATGTTCTACCCGCCAGAAATTTTCAAGCTCATTTCTGATAATCATTCCCTTGGGATGGAAGAAGGGAAAACCCGGTCCCTCTTCTTGAATGCTGAATAAGTCCAGTTCCTGTCCAAGCTTACGGTGGTCCCTGCGTTTAGCTTCTTCCAGACGCTCCAAATGTTCATCCAACAATGATTTCTTGGGGAAAGAAGTACCGTAAATACGCTGAAGCATTTTATTTCTTTCATTCCCACGCCAGTAAGCACCGGCCACGCTGGTAAGTTTTACTGCTTTTATTTTTCCAGTCGAAGGCAGGTGAGGGCCGGCGCAGAGATCCACCCAGTCACCCTGTTTGTAGCAGGATATTACAGCATCTTCCGGTAAGTCTTCAATTAATTCCAGCTTGTAGGTTTCACCGGCCTCTTTGAATTTTCTTAAGGCTTCTTCCCTGGATAATTCAAAGCGTTCAAAAGGTAAATCCTCTTTAATAATCTTGTACATTTCCGCTTCAATTTTCTCTAAATCCTCCGGCGTAAACTTGTGTGATGAATCAAAATCGTAGTAAAAGCCGTCTTTAATGGCCGGGCCAATGGCAAGCTTAGTACCGGGGTACAACCGCTGTACAGCCTGGGCCAGCACGTGTGCTGTACTGTGCCGGTATACTTCTTTTCCTTCTTCGTCATTAAATGTAACAATCTCCAGGTCTGCATCTTTATTAATGGGATAATTTAAATCTACCAGTTTCCCGTCAACTTTACCTGCCAGCGCTGCCCGGGCCAAGCCGTGACTTATATCCTTTGCCACTTCTGCCACGGTGACTCCAGGTTCATATGAGCGCTTAGAACCATCTTTTAATGTTACTGTTATCATTTTAGTTCCCCTTTCTTTTAAATGCTTCGGTCTTATTACCGTCAAAGTATTTACACTGCGTCGTTCTTTGAATTTGCTGCACATAAGAAAACCGCCCCTGCATCCCAGGGACGGTTATTACCGCGGTTCCACCCTGCTTGGCAGAATAATTCTGCCCAGCTTTCAATGGCAGGTAACGGCTGCCACCGGCAAGGTTTACTGGCCGTTTCCCAGCTTTCAACCAGCAACTCTGAGGTGGTTTTCAACTACACCAGTGCCGAAGGTGCTTTCAGCCGCGGCACCTTCTCTCTGAAGGATGGAGTAGTTTACTCTTCCTCTTCATCGTTTTTAGCTAATATATTTACTATTTCAGGTATATTATAATTAACATGGTACAGGCTGTCAAATTACCTGAAAAAGGTGAAGATAACCGCTTGAACCAGCCCTATTACAAAACCCAGCACAGCACCAAGGAATTCAATATGTTTTAATTCCTTTGCCGCTACACTGGTAACAATACTTTCAACATGTTTAATGGGGTACTTATTAAGCTTGCTTTCTACCATTTCCATAATGCTTATTTTATTTTTGAATTCGCTGCTGGTCTGGTCTAAAATTTCTTCAATTATAGATGGGAGCTTTCTTTCCACTGTTTCCGAGAACAGTTTAGATAAGTTCTTTTTAAAAGACAGGGGCACCCACAAGGGAAGTTTATTTTCCACCATCCCCTGAACAGTGTTCTGAACCGATTGAACTACCTTGTGCACCATATCAGGCGAGCGCAGTTGAAGCACCACATCATCAATAGAAAGTAATTCTTGTTCCACCACCTGCCCTATTTTATATGCCAGCTCTGCCCGCCTTTTTGGCAGTAAACCGTGAATTTTACAAGGTAGGAGAGGCAGCTTTACCGGTTCATAAGGCCTAAAAATTAAATATACTGCCAGCTTGTTTGTTAACCAACCTATCAGTGCCCCCACTAGAGGTAATAAAATAAACTGCAGCTGCATAACATAAATATATTACCAGTATTATCTCATTACATCAATATCGCTGCCAAGGTATTTACACTGTCGTTCTTTGAATTTGCCCCATATCACTGCATAAATTCCTACCAACAAGAAAGGCCTTGAAAACACTTCAAGGCTTTTCTTGCAATTTATTCTTTGATACTAGAACACCATTCACAACCGCCGCATACACTTACCCTTCCCACAAATACATCTTTAACAGTCTTTATTGTATTTTCAGGAGCATTATTTTTTGTATGGTGAAATATTATTTTTTTTGGTGAAATAGAAATTAAAGCACTTATCACTAAATCTTCGTAATTAATTTCTTCATTTATGGTTAAAATAAAATCTTCCAGGTAGTCGCTGTTGATAATATTTTTATTTTCATCATAAAGCTTAAAAGATCCATCCGTTTTTACCAGTACATGGGCCTCATTAACCCTGGGTTCTTGTATCTCTGCGAAGTACCTTAAAATTTGAATAAAATCATCATATTCTTTTTCCATTAAAAATTCATCCACCGCTGATTCAATTACTTCACTTAAAAAAGATACATAATCTTTTAACCGGAACTGAATAAAACCGTCAATGATAAGCTCATCATAAGATGATAGATGCTCCTGCAGCTGCCTGTAAATTTGGCTGCGCCTATTTTGATAAACTGTTTTTCCGTCATCGCTGCTCATTCCTTTACTGCTTACATGCTTTTGTGCGTACCGGAAAATTTTGTTTTTTTCATCTTCATTATAATAAAAGTAGTTTTGTCTAATTATGTCATAGATAATATAATTCTCCCATTTGTTGAGAATAATATCAGAAACAACATCCGCCACATAATTTTTAAATATTCGGCAGCTGCCGTTCTTATTCCGGCTGTCGTCAAGATTGCACCTTAAAAATGTGTACTTTCCCACCGGCAGTTCATTTATCTCTAACTTATAGCCATTATCCTTCAGGTAGTTTGCATATTTATTTAAATTAAGTTTTAATAAATCTATATGTTTGCTGGCACCAATGGAAATGTTTGGGTTCAATCCTTTCCCCCCTTCCCGCTTTTTACATTATATGCCTATCAATCTTTATTTTTAAAACTTCTTTTTAAAAAAGTATAAGCTAAAAAAGATTCAGCTATCCCATGTAAATAATAAGGCTAAAACCATATTGTTTATGAATATCCATCTACTATTTGTATTAATTTAATTAATTTTTTATTAAATATATAAGCATAATCATTGTATTTACTGCAAAAGGCTAGACAAAGTTAATTTTGAACTCATATTTGATTTTGATGTTTTTGACAATATTTAACTATCAAATTTATACTTATATTGGATATATTATAATTTTTTATATTTTTTTAATATTTTTTTAAACTATATTTGCAAGTAACTAACAAGGTAGGAGGGGAGTCTTTTTGAGTGTTTTAGAAGCTAAAATGCTGGAACCAGGCTTTAAAGATGAAGTTATTTCCAAGATGTGCACAGACAAAAATCCTGGCGATTTAAGCAACTGCCTTACCTGTGGTATGTGTACCGCCGGTTGCCCTTTTAGTGATGTGCACGACCACGCTGACCCGCGCAAATTTCTTAGGCAGATTGCTCTAGGAATGAGAAAACAAGTTCTTAATTCTACATTCATATGGGCCTGTACCATGTGCGGCCGCTGCACCATGGAATGTCCAATGGGTGTAGATGTTGCTACCACCGTCCGCACTATCAGGGGTAACTTTGGCTTAAAATCCCCGGGTTTCCTGCAGGATGTAGTGGACGCACAAATTAAAACCGGCAACCAAATGGAAGTTACAAAGGAAGACTACCTGGATACCCTGGAGTGGATGGAAGAAGAACTCCAGGAAGAAGTTGGGGACCCCAATGCTAAAATCCCTGTTGACAAAGAAGGTGCTGATTTTCTCTTCCTATGGGACCCCAGGGAAATTAAATACTATCCCCAAGACGTGCAGAGCATTGCCAAAATTATGTGGTATGTTGGTGCTAACTGGACATGCAGCAGCAGGTGGTGGGATGCCACCCACTACGGGTTGTTTAATGGTAATGATGAAGAATCCAGAATAATGATCGAAAGAATAGGTGAAGAAGTTAAGCGCTTAAAAGTAAAAGAAGTTGTGGTTACTGAATGCGGTCACGCCACCAGAGCACAAAAATGGGGCCCCAAGGTATGGACAAAGGACCCCTTCTACCCGGTTTATAGTATATTGGAAAAGATGGTACAGTGGATTAAGGAAGGCAAATTAAAAATTGACAAGACAAAACATACTGAACCGGTTACCCTGCATGATCCATGCAACTCTGTACGTAAGGAAGGGCTAGTGGAAGAACCCAGGTTCATATTGAAGCATACAGTTATGGACTTTAGGGAAATGAACCCCCACGGTAAGTATAATTACTGCTGCGGCGGCGGCGGCGGACTGCTGGCTATGGGTAAAGAAATTTATCCATACCGCATGGCTAAGGGTAAATTAAAGGCCGAACAAATTAAAGCCACTGGTGCCAAGTTAGTTGCCTGCCCCTGTCACAACTGTTTTGACCAATTAACTGATATAATTAAATACTATAAACTTGACTGTAAAATAGTTCACATTCACCACCTGGTAAGTGAAGCGCTAATTTTAGAAGAACGACCAGTTGAATAAATTGTAGGGCAATTTCGCAGCATTGCCTTACTGTTTTTCCTCCATAAAAATGCCGGAAGGTTAGGGGTCAACCTTCCGGCATTTTTTTACTTTTTACCCATTTCAGGATACAGCATTTCTACCAGTTTAGCAGCACCCTCGGTCAATCTAAAGGTAGGACTGGACACTAATTTTTCATCTATAACATAAACTTGGTCTTCCTTCACCGCCTTTATAGTTCTAAAACCAGGCCTCTTTTTTATACTGCTGGGCGTCGCACTGTTCATCGCCCCCTGCTGGACAATATAGACATCTATTTCACCAGCTTTGGCCAGTATCCTTTCTGCCCCGTAAGGTGCAATGCTGCTGCCTTTTCTAATGGGTTTGGCATCCTCGGCCACATTTATTCCCCCGGCTATACGCAGAATTTTTGCCGGTGTGCTGTCAGGCGTTATAGTCCGGTAATTCCTTTCCGTTGACTCAAAGAATACCTTTTTCTTGTTTTTAATATCTTTGGTCTGATTGTGTATTTCATCCAACCGTCGGTGAAATTCCCGCAGCTTCTTTTCGGCTTCTTTTTCTTTTCCAGTCAATACTGCCAGTTTTCTTATATAATCATCAAACTGCTCAAACTTTTCCGGGTACAGGCAGGCCACCGTTACCCCGGCATTTTCCAAAGCCTGAACAAAATCCGGGCTGCTTCTCTTTATAAAAGGCCTAATTAAAACTAAGTCCGGATGCTGGGCCAGAACTTTTTCCGGGTCAGACCGGTAATCAAAGGCCGGCTTTTCCAGTGCTTCTGGTGGGTAAGCTTCCCTGGTGCTCACTCCAATAATCTCTTCGTCCAGCCCCAGGGCAAATAAATTTTCTGTATGGGCAGAGTAAAGGGAAATTATCTTGCGGGCAGGTTCTTGTAATACTATTTCTTTTCCCAAGTCGTCAACAATCTTAATGCCGCTAACAGTATGATCATCATCTGTTTTTACTGCCTTACTGCATCCCATCAAACCAGCTGCTAAAATAACTAAAACTGCCAACAAAACAGTGTGTATTTTACTCATTGAAATCCTCCCTCCTAACCGATAACTATAATTCCGGAAGTACCGCCAGACCGCTGTTTCCTGCCTTGGCCACCTTAACTTTAAAAGTACCATGAATAAGCTTTGGTTCCATAACCGCCTCAACAGTGCCCTGTTTTACAACCTGGCCGTTTTGCAGCATTACCACTTCGCTGCAGAAGGCCTTAACAAGGTTCAAGTCATGCATAACGCAGATAACAGTTAATCCTCGTTCTTTAACCAGTTGTTTAATAACGTTTAAACATTTAATACTGTAGTAGGCATCCATATTTGAAAAAGCCTCATCTAAAAACAATACTTCAGGCTGCTGGGCCAGGGCCTTGGCTAAAACGACTCTCTGCTTTTCCCCTCCGCTCAGCTCTGTTACCAGGCAGTCAGCAAACTGGATGGTATCAGTTATTTCCATGCATTTTTTCACTATATTTAGATCTTTTGGGGACAATGATTTTAACCTGCTCTTATAAGGCGTTCTACCCATCATTACAATTTCCAAGCAGGTATATGGAAAACGGATATCCACCTGCTGGGGCACAACTGAAATACACCTGGCCAGCTCTTTTATATTAAAGTCTCTTATGCTTTTATCTTTTATATATACATCTCCAGAAAACCCGGTTAAATTACCGGTAACAACTTTTAAAAGCGTGGTTTTACCAGCACCGTTTGGGCCAATAACGCCAAAAAAACATCCCTTTTTAACGCTTAAATTTATGTTTTTTAATACTTCCTTGCTGCCGTACTGAAAAGAAACATCCTTTAATAAAATCATATCCCAGCACCTACTGTATGTACTTATTTCTTTTTCTAAAAATATAAAAGAAGAACGGGCCGCCCAAAAGCGTGGTTAAAACTCCCACCGGAATTTCAACATTCATAAACGAGCGGGCAAAAGTATCTGCTGAAAGCAGCAGTACTCCACCGGTTAAGGCACACAAGGGAATGAGAATTCTGTTGTCAGACCCCACAAGAAGCCTTAAAAGATGCGGAACCACCAGCCCAACAAAACCTATAATTCCACTGATGGAAACACATACTGCAGTTATAAGGGCCCCGCAGACAAGAAAAACAATTCTTAACCTGCTGCCGTCTATCCCTAAGTTGCGGGCCTCCTGGTCGCCTAGAGACAAAATGTTCAGGTCCTCTGCATAGTAACAGCAGAGTAAAGTACAGGTAATCACCAGCGGGAATCCAAACAAAAAGTGTTCCCAACTTCTAGCAGCCAGGCTGCCTATCAACCAGGACACGATGGCTGAAACCTGCTCCCCGGACATACTTTTTATTAAACTAATGGCGGCTGATAATATACAGCTGACAATGATACCTGCTATCACCAGGTTAGCAGCAGATACATATCCACCGGTGCGGGAAATTGATATGACCACAGCCAGCGTCAAAAGTGCACCAGCAAAGGCAAACAAAATAATGGGCATGCTGCTGAGATAAAAAACATTCATAAATATGGCCGCACTGGCACCAAAGGCAGCACCAGTTGATACCCCCATGGTATAAGAATCTGCCAGGGGGTTCATTAGTATTGCTTGAAAAACAGCCCCGGATACTGCCAAGCCCCAGCCCACAACAACAGCACAAAGTATCCTGGGCAGCCTGATATCCCATACAATTGACACCTGGGCCGGGTTTAAATGACTGTATAAATCACTGCTCCCGGTAAATTTGCCGGCAATAATGCATAAAATGTCCCTGGTACCAATATTTGCCCAGCCAAGATTGACAGAAAGTACGGTAACAAACGCAAGCATCAGCGCTAGAATTAACCCGCTGATTTTTGCTTTTAAATGCTTATTCCTTACCAAAATAACTAAAGAATTGCTGTTCATAAACTAAACATCGCTCCGCTTCATTACTTTAACAGCTTTCTTTGCAATATTTATTCATGACATTTATCTTGCAAAAAACACCACATCACCAAAGTCTGCTCCTGCTGCCTTACCTACACCTTCACACTTAATTTTCAGCAGGAAGAAAACCCGTCCTACAGCCAGTTCTGCATGTTCTAACGACTCAAAGTTAGCCTGTCCCTTTGATATCACCAGTTCCATGGTATTCAACAGCTTTTTAAACTCAGGTGATATTTCCTGCAGGGGTACACCAAGATAATTGGATCCTGTTGTTATTACCCCAGCCACTTTATCCATACCAACATAAAGAGCATCATCAATGGTAGCATCATTTAAAATTGGCCCGCTTTTAACAGCATAAGTTACTTTTTTACCCATTTCCACCAGTTCTTCAACCAGGAGCTTGTCAAACACTATTTCCCCGGCATTGTCCCCTATTATAAGCAGTTCATCAACCTTCTCCAGCTTGTCAAGAAATTTGCCATAGTGATCTTTAGAAAAACCAACATTTAAACTGTGCTCCAAACTGGCATTAATATCAAAGTCTCTCTTTATACCCAGGTCTATGATATTTCCTGCCACTGAAATTTTAAGAGCATCATACAACCTGTCGTTGGACTGCATTAAAATCTGCTTTAACTTAGGATAAAGTTCAAGGGCCAGGTCGTTAGACTGCTTTTTCACTTTTTGGTACGGGTCATCACTCCCCAGCTGCCTGTACAATTTTAAAAGTAATTCTGTTGAATTCTCCGCCGGGGTTCGACTTCTATCCAGTTTCTTTATATCGTCCATCAGTTCAAATAAAATTTTATGCTGTTTTTCTTCATCTATTCCAAAAATGGTCATGCAGGTAACAGCCTGTTTTAAATAACAGTGAACACAATCTATATAAGCTTTCATTGATCTTCCTCCACTATCTAAGAATTAATAACGCTAAAATAATTGTATTAAAAACTAAATAAAAAACAAACCATTTATTGTAATTTGGGCTGCATATCAGCTTTAAAGTAAGGAAAATTAATTA
>JACDOL010000068.1 GCA_017656165.1 Desulfotomaculum sp. | reverse complement strand
AGGGGTTTGATTTATCAAACCCAGCTCAGCCGGAGGAAAAGCGCCGAGTATGTTTGAGGAGCGAAGCGACGAGTTACGCAGGCGCCCGAAGGCTGAGGAGTTCGTTCAAGTATATGTGCCGGCGTGTTTTCGGAGTGTAAATACCTTGGCGTTGATAAAACCAATTTTTTAAACGATATAATTTCCTGACCAAAAAAAAGAGGCTTTCATATCAAAGCCTCTTAAATATAATACGGTATATTGTAAATCGGCCTGGAGCCTAATCTGTATAGCTTTCTTTCAGCTCAGCAATGGTCTCTGGATTGGCCAGCGTAGAAGTGTCTCCCAGTGCCTTGCCATCTGCGATATCTCTAAGCAGCCTGCGCATTATTTTACCGCTCCGGGTCTTGGGAAGTTCTGCAGTAAAGAAAATGTCATCCGGTCTGGCCAGGGCACCAATTTTAGCCGCAACGTGTTTCTTTAACTCTTGAACCAGTTCATCGCTGCCCACATAATTATCCCGCAGGGTGACAAAGGCTGAAATAGCCTGCCCTTTTATTTCATGGGTCTTTCCAATGACTGCCGCTTCCGCCACAGCAGGGTGGTCAACTAATGCACTTTCCACTTCCATGGTACCAATGCGGTGGCCGGATACGTTAATAACATCATCTACACGCCCCAGCATCCAGAAATAGCCGTCTTTGTCTTTTACTGCCCTGTCACCGGTAAAGTACATATTCTCAAACTCTGACCAATACTGGTCTACATACCTCTGGGGGTCATTGTAAACAGTCAGAAGCATCCCCGGCCATGGACGTTTGATAACCAAAAGCCCGCTCTGCCCTGCAGGCACCGGGTTGCCTGCCGGATCTACCACATCAACCTCAATTCCAGGCAGCGGCATTGTAGCAGAACCAGGTTTGGCTGCACTAATCCCGGGCAGCGAGCTGACCATGATGTGGCCGGTTTCTGTCTGCCACCAAGTATCCACTACGGGGCAGCGTTTTTTACCAATATTATTGTAATACCACAGCCAGGCCTCGGGGTTAATAGGCTCTCCCACTGACCCCAACAGCCGGAGGCTGGATAAATCTCTCCCGGCCGGCCAGTGATCTCCCCACTTCATAAATGCTCTAATAGCGGTAGGTGCAGTATATAAAATGGTGACAGCATATTTTTCAATTATTTCCCAGAACCTATCCCTTGCCGGGTAATCCGGGGCCCCTTCAAAAATGACAGTGGTGGCTCCGTTGGCTAACGGTCCATATACCACATAGCTGTGGCCCGTAATCCAGCCTATATCCGCTGTACACCAGTAAATGTCGTCTTCTTTAATGTCAAATACCATGCGGTGGGTAGAACTTACCCCTACCATATAACCGCCGGTACCGTGAACGATCCCCTTGGGTTTGCCGGTAGTTCCACTGGTGTAAAGAATAAACAGCATGTCGTCAGCATTCATGGCCTCGGCGGGACAGCCAATGAGAGCATCTTTCATTAGATCGTGATACCATAAATCCCGTCCTTCAACCATATCAACTTCTGTTCCGGTACGCTTAACCACAATAACTTTCTCTACCGTATCATTTTCTTTTAACGCTTCATCTACGTTTTTCTTCATGGGCAGAACCTTGCCCCGGCGGTAACCACCATCTACCGTAATAACTACCTTGGAACCGGCATCATTGATCCTGTCCCGGAGGGAACCGGCAGCAAATCCGCCAAATACCACACTGTGCACCGCACCTATACGGGCACAGGCCAGCATAGCTATGGGCAGTTCAGGTATCATCGGCATGTACATGCTTACCCGGTCACCTTTTTTTACACCCAGGTCTTTCAATACATTGGCAAACTTTGTTACTTCCCGGTACAGGTCCTGGTAAGTTAATACCCGGGAATCTCCCGGTTCGCCCTCAAAAATGATTGCAGCTTTGTTTTTTCTTCCCTCATGTAAGTGCCGGTCAATGCAGTTATAGGAAGCATTTAATTTGCCGCCCACAAACCACTTGGCAAAAGGTTGTTCCCAGCGGAGGGTAAAATTCCATTTTTGGAACCAGTGCAGTTTTTCGGCTTCTTTATTCCAGTACTCCAACCAGTTTTCTTCAGCATCTAAATATATACGGGCATCCTGAACATTGGCGTTTTTTCTAAATTCCGGGCTGGGGTGAAATACCATTTCATCTAAAAAGAACGCGCCTTTTAAGTTTGCATTTGCGGGTTGACCCGTCATTTTTCCGCCTCCTTATTGAACGATAAATGTGTTATACATAATATACAAAGTAAAACACATTAAGGAAATAAAATACCGCCGAAATGCTTAATTTAACCGCTGAAACACACCCAACCCCCAAAATACTGTATACACTACTGCATATGCACTTCAGCACCTCTATCTTCCATTCAACCCGGCAAATCTACCATTAACCAAAAACAAGAGAGAGCCTGTAAATAATACCAGGCCCTCTCTTAGTTATGATAACTTGAATATTAAACTTATTTAGCCGCAGCAAATTCCGTTAACAGTTTATCAAATATCTTGGATACCGGTAATATATCTTTGATTTTAAACACGTTTTTGCCTGCAAACACTACCCCATCATTTACCCTGCCATCACGGCTGTTAGTTAGCGCCTTCATTATGCAGTAGTCCATGGAACATTCCTTCAAGCAGCCTTCACACTGCTCCGGTTTTGGTGCCCTTCCTTTCATCATGGCCTGTACAAAAGAATTTTTCAGCGCCCTGCCGGGAAGTCCCACCGGGCTTTTTATTAATACCACATCGTCTTCCTTGGCCTTAAGATACATCTGTTTAAACTCATCTGCCACTGTGCACTCTTCACTGAGCACAAACCTGGTGGCCATCTGCACACCATCGGCCCCCAATTTAACTATTTCCGCCATATCACGGCCATCAACTATTCCCCCGGCAGCAATTACAGGAATTTTTACCTTTTCTTTTATTTCAGGCAGTATTTCTTTTACTGACCTGTCTGTGCCCAGGTGTCCCCCTGCTTCAGTACCTTCAGCAACAACGGCAGCAGCCCCGAACTTTTCAGCCATACGGGCCGCCCTGGCAGATGATACTATAGATACTATTGGCACGCCTGATTCTTTACCCCAGCGGAAAACATCGCGGGAAAAGCCCGCCCCGGTAAAGATCACGTCAATACCTTCACTGATGGCTGTTTGTACCAGATCTGCAAATTTACGGGCTGCGTACATAATATTTACACCAATTATACCTTCTCCGGCCAACGAGCGGGCTTTACGAATTTCCTCTTTTAATTCTTTTAAAGACATTCCGGTGGCTCCAATAACCCCTATTCCACCTGCCTTAGCTACTGCACCGGCCAGCGGGGCGGTAGACACACGCACTGCCATCCCACCCTGTATAATAGGAAATTTAGGAACCAAACTTCCTATGGACAGTTCAGGTAATTTCAACTTTTCGTTCCCTCCACTTGCTTTAAATTACTTGGAATAAAAAATATAAATCTTTTTTATTATAACAAAAAATTCAGGGCTTTAAAATCAGCCCTGAATTTTTTATAAATTTAAACTCTACCCAGTTCATGCACCCAGCCAAATTTGTCTTCCGCCTTACCGTATTGTATATCCACCAGGCGTTTATATACTGCTCTGGTTACCTCACCCACCTGGTTGTTGTTAATCAGGTAGTCTTTATCCTTATAATGCAGCAGGCCCACAGGTGAAACCACTGCCGCTGTACCGGAACCAAACACCTCAGTGATCCGCCCGCTGTTTATATCTTCAATAACCTCATCAATGGTAATAGGCCGTTCCTCTACTTCCAGGCCCATGTCTGGGCCCAGTTCCAAAATGGAAGCCCTGGTAATACCGGGCAGTATTGAGCCGCTCAGCGGGGGAGTTACCAGCTTACTGCCGTATACAAAAAATATATTCATAGCCCCCACTTCTTCTACGTACTTGTGCTCTTTAGCATCCAACCACAGCACCTGGGAAAACCCTTTCTGCTGGGCTTTCTCCCCGGCCTTTAAGCTGGCAGCATAATTGCCGCCGGTCTTAATGTCACCTACACCCCCCACCACTGCTCGAACCAGGGTGTCTTCCACATAAATGCTTACCGGGTTGAAACCGGCTTTAAAGTAAGGGCCTACCGGAGACAGTATTATGTAAAACAGGTATTCAGCAGAAGGATGAACCCCTAAAAATGCCTCGGTTCCCAGCATGGTCGGTCTAACATATAGAGAAGTGCCGGGAGCACGGGGTATCCAGCGTTTCTCCACCATAACCAGTTCTTTCATTGCCTGAAGAAAGTCTTCTTCAGGAATTTCCGGCATACACAGCCGGCGGGCAGAACGGTTCATGCGGCGCACGTTCTGTTCCGGCCTAAACATCAGCACGCGGCCGTCCTCGGACACATATGCTTTTAACCCCTCAAATATCTCCTGTGAGTAATGCAGTACACAGGCCGCCGGGTCCAAAGAAAAGCTCTTGTACTTTTCTATTTTGGGATCATGCCAGCCCTTTTCAGCATTGTATTTCATGGTAAACATACGGTCAGTAAAAATCCTGCCAAATGCCAGGTTATTGGCATCTTCAAACAATGGTTTCAGTTCATTTTCCGGAATAGGCTCAACAAAGATGTCCATTAAAACTCACTCTCCCACCAGTGAAAATTTTTAACGGTACAGTCAACACCGGCTGTGCTTAAAATTAAGTAATTCATATTCGACACTAAACGGCAATCTCCTGTTAGATTGACTAAATATTCTTTAACAGGCATTTTATATGTATTGTTCAAATTTTTGACACCCAGGAGGCTGCCTCAGGTTATTGACGGAAGAGCTTATAAACAATACCATATTTATTAGCCCAAGCTGTATGGAGGAAGACAATGAAAAAAATTTTCTTTGTTGACTTTGACGGTACAATCACCAAGGTTGATGTTGTGGCAGCCATGGTTAAGAAGTTCTGCCGCCCGGGTTGGCAGGAACTTAACGAGCAGTGGGAACGGGGGGAAATATCCACTGAGGAAGCGGCCAATAAGACCTTTCAGCTCTTTGATGCCACTATGGAGGATATATTCCGTCTAATGGATACCATTGAGCTGGACGAATACTTTCATCGTTTTATAGATGCCTGCAGCAGTAAAAACTATCCTGTTTTTATTCTCAGTGATGGGTACGAAATAATAATTAGATACATCCTGCAAAAGCACGGTCTGAACGGCATTCAGGTTTTTGCCAATAAACTGGTAAACCGCAAGGATGGTTTTTCCATTTCCTGCACTTATATGAACAATGAATGTCAGAAATGCGGAACATGCAAGACAAAGCTTCTTCACCAGCTTAAACCCATCAACACTCAAGCTGTTGTGGTGGGCGACGGGCACTCAGACACCTGCGTATGCCATCAAGCAGACGTGGTCTTTGCTAAAAAATCACTGCTGGAGTACTGCAGGCAGAACAATATTAAAGCAGTACCGTACAGGAATTTTAAAGATATCCTGGACTGGCTAAAACGAAATTAACCAGCCTATATAAATTACTTTTTCCAGGCAGTAATTAGATCTTTTATGGCCGGCACGGCCTTTTCTGCCGCCCTTTCCCCTTCTTTAATCAGTTCCCCGGTGTCTTTAAAACTGTATGCACTTAAACCCGGTTTATCTACTTTTATTAAAATATCTGCCCACTGGTTTTCTACTTCTTTCACCTGTTTCTGCAGCACCATATCCATGTAGTGGAGTACAGCTGCATAGATGTTTTTAGGTTCCTCCCCGAAAGAAAAATCAGTAACTGATACTGCAATGACAATATCAGCACCCATGGATCTGCAAACGCTGGCAGGAACCATGTTCACCAGCGCACCATCTATGAGCTTTCGACCGTATAATTCCACCGGTTCAAAGAGTGCCGGTATGGCTGTGGAAGCCCTTACTGCATCTGATACTTTGCCGTTTTTTAGAACCACTTCTTCCCCGGTGTGAACATCAGTGGCCACTGCAAAAAAGGGAATATCCAGCTGGCAGAATTCTTTTTTTCCAATTATCCTTTCCAGGAAATGTCCCAGTTTCTCATTGCTCAACAATGCCCGTTTGGGAAACAAAGGCCGGGATATTTTGGACCAGCTCATGTTTTCTACTATTTTTTCCAGTTTTTCCGGCTTAACACCGGCAGCTAGACAGGCACCTATAAGAGCACCGGCACTGGTGCCGGCAACAATATCTATTGGAATACGGTGCTTCTGCAGAACTTTTGCCACCCCAATATGGGCAACTCCCCTTACAGCCCCAGAACCCAGGGCCAAGCCAATCTTAGGCCTTTCCCCGGCGCCAAATGTTTTACCGTTAAAATTTATTTCCCCTTCACCAATGACTGTATCCATGGCCAGTATAACCGCGCGCTCAACCACCTTGGCCAGCTGCTTAACATTGCCATCATAATAACTGCATCGGCAGAGCTTGTTCATGGCCCCGCTGTTAAAAGCAGTAACCCGGAGGTTGTGTTTTAAAGAATAATGACTTAAAAACAGCCTGGCCAGGGCCGGGATATCTTCAATTCTTTGTCTTAAGGCAGGCACTTCAATAACTGCCAACCGCGGTGATAAAGCCCGCACAATTAAATTTACGCCGGCATTTAACTCCCGGGATGTAAATATAAACCTCGGGCGGGTATTTCCACCGGCTGTCATTTTTATTTTTTCGGCCAGCTCAAAGGCCTGGTCAAATGAGAGCAGGTCAAGGCGGTAAATTATTACTGCCTTCTCACCACCAGTTTTTAACACCCTGTCAAAATTTTCAATTTCACTGCTTTCCATCTCCAGGGCAGGAATACCGCTGCCCCGCTGGATATACCGGGCTAAAAACCTTTTGCCGACACCCTTTTCCCCCAGCAGAAGCAGGTGGTATCCTGATTCCTTGTGAAATTCAGCCCTTTCCTTTACTGCCCGCATAGCGGAACTGGTGCATACCAATGTCCCCGGCAGCTGGTGCTCACCATCAGACAAGTCGCTGCTGCTTTTGCGTATCTTCCGGCTCAGGATGTCAATAACATAATGATTGAAGTCCGGAAACTGGCTGGCCAGTCCCATTAAAATCTCCCTGCTGCCCCGGCACAGCTCTACCTCATTCACAGCTGCAGCTGAAGCAGGATAGCGCTTACCGGTGAGGCAGGAAATAATTCCAAAGCATTCCCCGGCAGCAAGATATTTAACTGGTTTTTCAGCTGACCCGCTGGATATTTCTACAGTCCCGGATTTAACAACATAAAAATAGCTGCCCGGCTGTTCCGGCCCGGTAATTTTCTGCCCGGGTAGATATTTTATAGTTTCACCCAGCTGGGCCAGTCTGTTTATCAAGTGCATAAAACTGGCCATAATATCACCTCATAGTTGAAGCAGTTTTG
The DNA here is from genome assembly GCA_017656165.1 of Desulfotomaculum sp. Taxonomy (GTDB): domain Bacteria; phylum Bacillota; class Desulfotomaculia; order Desulfotomaculales; family Desulfohalotomaculaceae; genus Desulforadius. The sequence continues at coordinate 2,568 of JACDOL010000068.1, read as the reverse complement.
AAGCATAGTAATAACAGTTTAATGTATTTAAAACTATATTCAATATAATATCATTATATCCTGCGGTGCATAAAGGACGGTAAAAATGATAGAACTTATTAATCTCACAAAGAAATACGGTAAAAAAACAGCAGTAAAAAATCTAATTCTTAGAATTAAACGCACCTGTGATGTGGTAAGCATTATTAAAAACGGGGAAATTGTCGCAGTGGAAGATATATCCCGGTTAAAGAAAGTTAAACAAAACAAAGCTGTTGTTAGCTTAAGAAATGAAAAAGATACAGAAAAATTCTCCCGTGAAGATATAAAACTTAAAAAACTGGCCCACAGCAGGTATGAAGTAACTTACCAGGGAGATATAAATAAACTGATCCGAGCTCTTGCGGAAATAGAAATTGAAGATTTAGAGCTGCATCATGCCGAGCTGGAAGAAATTTTTATGCACTACTACAGCAATTAATCTAGGTATATAAGGTGATATTATGATAAACCTTCCCCTTTATCAAACGATGTTAAAAAGAAATCTGCTGCCGATTACCGCCTACAGCGCGGCCATTGTGGGCTACGTCTGGCTTCTTACCTGGATATTTCCTACCATAGCCGAATAATTATATTGCTGCTGAATTTTTTAGTTTAGTGTGGATTATTTTTAACCTGGTGGCCAAAATGGTAGACAACAAATCTATCGGCAGCATCCTGGCAGTTGTTTCAGGATGTGCCATCTGGAATATAGAAATAGAACTGGAAAGGTATATCAGACTGGGTTTAATGGGACTGCTGTTTTTTACCGCTGTGGGAAGCTACTGCCTCCTGTTTTCCACCCTTTTTATCACTATTTTTTCGCTTTTTAGACCCCTGGAAATATTAGAAGACAGCGCTGTTATCGCTGATGCAGTAGTGCTGGCAGCAATAGCAGTGCCAGTTACAGCAGCGGCAATTAAAATTTTCTTGAGCAGGGATTTCCCTGTATAACATTAAATGCCGCCCCCATAGGACGGCATTTATTATTTAGCAGCGGCCGTGACCGTGGCCGTGGCCACCACAGCCGCAGATGTTAGGTCTGGTAGTAAGTGTTCCAGCAGCATAAGCTTCTGCCACAGCAGTTATTTCACCAGCTGCACCGGGTACAACTTTTAAGCCCAGCTGCTGCAGAGCTTCCAGCATGTGGCCTCCAATGCCACCAGTTATTACAACATCAACCTGCTCATCTCTAATCAGCCCAGCTAATCCACCATGGTTGTGCTGAAGTCCCTCGGCAGAAATAATTTTTTTGTTTACTACTTTACCATCTTCCAGCTCCAGTACAGCAAACTCCCTGCTGGTACCAAAGTGCGGGTTAACCTGCCCGTCTTTAACCGGCATGGCAATCTTCATTTTTTACTCCTCCTTCAAGTCATTTATTCAATATGTGATAACATTTTGTACACCTGGTGCCAGAGTTCTCTAATTTCTTTTTGAACTTTACCCCTGGGCACCAGGGTTACCGGCACTTTATTGATCACTGCTTCGTGCATGGCAGTGTCATATGAAATTCTACCTATAACCGGTACATTTAATTTTCGCGAAACATCTTCTATATACCTGCTATTTTCTGCATTTAAATTATATTTATTAATACAAACCGCAATTTGGCAGCCAAAATTCTTTGCAACTTTTACTATTCTTTCTAAGTCGTGAATACCAGAGGCTGTTGGCTCGGTTACCACCAGGGCCATACTGGTATCAGCCAGGGAAGATATTACCGGGCAGCCAATACCTGGCGGTCCATCGGTAATAATAAGTGATTTTTCTTTCTCTTCAGCCAGCTTCCTGGCAGCCTTGCGCACTTCTGCCACCAGCAAACCAGAATTGCCTTCAGCTATTCCCAGCTTGGCATGTACAAAGGGACCACAGGTAGTTTCAGAAATAAACCAGTGGCCGGCCGGGTGATCTACCATTTGAACTGCATTAACCGGGCATACACGGCTGCACAGCTGGCAGCCTTCGCAGGCAAGTTCATTAACTGTGTAATCTGTTATAGCTTCAAACTTACACAATTGAGCACACTGGTCACACCGGGTGCACTTCTCTTTATCAATAAAGGCCTTTTTCATCCCGTAAAACGGTGTTTTCTTAATTATTTTAGGTTCCAGCAGAAGGTGCAGGTTGGCAGCATCTACGTCACAGTCGCAGATAACTGCATCATCGGCCAGGGTTGCCAGCGCTGCAGTAATACTTGTTTTTCCGGTGCCGCCTTTACCGCTTACCACCGTCAGCTCTTTCATACCTGCACCTCCTTTAAAATGGCCTGGTAAAGCTCATAAAACTTTTCTTTCCATTCCGGGTTTTCCTTAACCAGCGGCACTCCCTTGGCATAGCTTTTAGCTATACCTGTATCCAGCGGAATGCGCATTAATATTTTTATGTTATTTTCCCTGCAGAACTCCTCTATCACTGTACTGTCCGGACCATCACGGTTAATAACCACCCCGCAGGGAACACCGAGGGTCTTTACCATTTCCACAGCCAGTGAAAGATCATTAAGCCCAAATGGAGTAGGTTCGGTTACTAATACACAGAAATCCGTAC
>JACDOL010000067.1 GCA_017656165.1 Desulfotomaculum sp. | reverse complement strand
GTAGTAACTTGTACCTTTGGCTGCTTCCAGCATGGCTTTTACCTGTTTTTCATCCAGCACTTCAATTTCATGCCTAGTTTTCTTGGGCGGGTCAACAGCGTCTGCAGCATTTTTTGCCAGCAGCTGCCATTTAACTGCTGTGTTCAGTGCCTTGTGAATAATGCGGTGGTGATGCAGTACAGTGGAGGGAGAGAGCCCGCCTTTTTTACCGTCCTGCCTGCCGCCTGCCAGCAGCTTATTATAATACTGCTGCAGGTGCACAGGTTTTAAGCTCACCAGCTTGATGCTGCCCAGTTCCGGGATGACTTTTTTTGTAATTATTTCATGATACCTCAGATATGTCTTGGGGCTGAGCTTGGGTTCAGCATAGTCCTTAAGCCAGCGCTCCAGGAATTCTGCAAAGGTCATGCTGCTGTTTTCAATATAAGTACCCTTGTTAAGTTCTGCTATCATTTCAATCATTATTTTTTCTGCTTCTTTTTTGTTTTTCACCTTTACAGATTTGGTTATACGCCTGCGCTTACCTCCTACCCGTTCCCCCTCGATAATAATGGTATAGCTGGATTTGTACCGCTTTTCCACATGGCCGGTGTAACTCGGCATACTTACACCTCACTTTAAATTTAATTCTTTAATCCTGTAATTCATGGCCTGTTCCGATACTCCCAGCACCTTTGCCGCCACTGCCGGCGGGTACTTCTGGACCATATCTGTGACAATATCCCTGGGCATCAATATCTCTGCAGAAAACCTGTTGGCATCCTGCTCCATCCAGCCGGTGGCACTGCTTCCCACATTAAAGCAGGCAAACCTGTTTTTTATATGCCGGTGGGCAAAGTAGTGGTACAGCTCGTGACCAATGGTAAAAAGCCGCCTGGTCTTAGAGTGATTGCTGTTAACCAGGATGTGCCACTGCCCCTTAAAGTTCCACAGCATTCCAGAGCAGCACTGCTGGCGGATGGGCCATTTATCCACCTGGATGTGCAGGTCTTTTAAAAGCATGCTTACCATCAGCACGGGAATGTTGTTAAATTCTGAATATTTTTCCCGCAGCTCATTGGCTAAACTGCAAGGATGCATAATACTAACCGCTCCTTAAAAAACATATGTTCGGTATGAAGGTAAAAAAAATTTAAGCAGAAGGTACAGGGTACTTTTCTGTACCTTAAATTTAATTTTTTTTCTTGTGCTGCTGGATTTTGAACCTGAAGTACTCAGCCAGGTCCTCCATTATTTCCCTCTTGGCCTCTGGTGTCAGGTTTTTATCTACCCGGAAAAAGGCGTTAAGCTCGTTCATAAATGATTGTATTTCCGGGTCCCTGATGGCCTTTTGGTCATCATTCAAGTTCTGCAAAAGGGCCAATCTTTGTTCCGGTGATAGGGGCTTATCCCCTGCTTTTACCTGCGTACTGCTGTCTTCCAGCACATCTAAAATATCAATTTCCCTTGTACTGCTGCGGCCCAGCAGGTAGTCCACCGATACACCAAAAAAGTCTGCCAGCTTATTGATGGTAGCAGTATCCGGCTCCCGCTTATTTCTTTCATACATGGCAATGGTGCTCTGCCCCAGCTTCAGCAGGGAAGCTAAGCGCGACTGGGATAAGCCCTTTTCTTTTCTCAATTGTGCAAGCCGTTCACCAAAAGATGCCATTTATAACACCTCGTAATTATATTAACACGAATTGTGATAAATATTAATCTCATATCACAAAAAGTAATAAATTTTTATCAAAAGGGTTGACTAATCACAAAATGTGATTATAATGATACTTAATAGGTTATCACACACCGTGATTGAAAAGAGGGATGCAGTATGAAAAACCAAAAAATGTACCAGCTCAGAAAAACATTAAAAAAGACCCAGGAGGAGGTAGCAAAAGCAGTAGGCATCAGCCAGAGTTCCTATGCCATGATTGAAGGCGGCCGCAGGCACCCTAGAAAAGAAATACAAAAGCGGCTGGCGGAATACTTTGGTGTAACTGTAGACGAGCTTTTTTTTGACAGCAGGCATCACGGATCGCGATTCAGCACGATTCGTGATAATGTCTGCAGGTGCCACGCCAGGCAGGAGGTGACGGAACGTGGTTAAAGAACGCAGTGAGCTGCCGATGGTGCTTACTGTTGAGCAGACGGCCAAAGTAATGGGGTTAAACAGGGGTACAGTTTACGAGCTTATCCGCCAGAAACAGCTGCCGGCTGCTAAAATTGGCCGTCGCATACTGGTGCCCAGGGATGCACTGTTTGATTGGCTTTACAGGGAAGCTGCCGGCAGCATTTCTGCTAACTAATCGGTAAAGGAGGTGAATTCAAAATGACTGAAGGCCTGTTGAAGCTGAAGAAAAACTCCGGCGGTTACCGGCATTATATTAATACACCAGACGGCGGTGAACACGACTTGAACTGCGGTACACCCATCATGGTCCAGCTCAGCAGCTTCAACGATGATGATGAGCCGGTTCCAGGGCGGTGGGTGCCGGGCCGCTATGAAGGCATTCTATACTGTGATGAACCCAAGGCTCTTTTCTACTTCGGCTATGCATACCCCAATGAACACCCGCTCTTCTGCGAACTGCCGCTTTACACAAAGGTAAAGCTGAACTGGTAGGAACAACTTAAAAAGAGGTGGCTATTAAATGAGTACAGCAAAACTGGAAATGTTAATGAACGAAATCGACGAGCAGGCGGACAAGCTCTTAGATATGATACTGGATAATGAAGCGGAAGTCCGCAGGCAGAAGCGCATTGTCAAAACGGCGTTGTCAAAGATCATAGAACTGGAGCAGGTTAATAAACAGCTATACCAGAGGCATGAGGCGTTAAACCGGGAATATTTCCGGCTCAGCGATAAAGTAAAGCATATTAAGTACTCCAACATAAGCATAACATCTGCGAGTTTATAAACCAGTACTTTTTAAGTCTTACACCAGCTAATTAACTGAACTGGAAAGGAGGTTCAGGTGATGAAAGTGGACTACCGACGGCATATGAAAAAAGTTGGTGCCACCATTGAGGGCACCGCCCTGGACATGGGCATTTCAGTCAGGCAGATGCAGCGCTACATTAACGGCGAGGTACCGGTACCCAGTGACAAAGTAATGGCCCTGGCCAGGGCCTGGCAGGCGGCAGAACTGCCCTTTGAGCACCTGGCCCATAAAAACACCATTGGGGAAAACCTCTGCCCGGCACCGCTAAATAATATTGAAAGAAATTTTGCTGCCTTTTACTACAAGGCGGTGGAAGAACAGCAGGAATTTATAGAAGCACTGGATGAAATGTGCCGGCTGACATTAAACGGTCGCCTCATGGATGCAGGGGAAGCAGAAGAGTTTGACCAACTGTTCAGCCAGGTAATAGATGTAGAGCAGCTGTGCCTGGAGATAAAGATAGAGTATGCCAGGATAAGGGGTATAAAAGCCCTGGAAGAAAGAATTGCCGAGCACCGGGAGAAGTGCATTACTTATGGCTACCACAAAGACAAAGGGCCCGCTCTCATTAAAGAGCGAGCCCGCACACAATACGCTTACTTGGATTATACCATTGATATGGATTTGGCTGCAATGGAATATGAAGCAGTTTGACGGGGTGATTTAAAAAATTACGGGGGTGTAATAAATGGCGGAATTACAGCTGGCCCAAACCAGTGATTTACCAGCAGCAGAATTTGATGGCGGTACGCCTCAAGAAATGGCGGCCCGCCTTGCGGATATGAAAACCAAACTGAACCTGGTACAGCAGTTCTTTAAAGAGGTAATGGTACCCGGGCAGGATTACGGGGTAATACCTGGGACCGATAAGCCTATCTTATTAAAGCCCGGGGCAGAGAAGCTGAACGAGCTTTACGGCTACGCCCCGGCGGTGAAAAGCGTGGAAGAAATAACAGATAAAGAAACCGGCTTTTACCGGGCCCGGGTGACGGTGGCGCTCATACACCGGCGTACCGGTACCTTTGTTGCCGAGGGGGTGGGGGAAGCCAACACCAGCGAGGGGCGCTACCGCTACCGCTGGCTTTCAGAAAATAAACTGCCTGCCGGCATAGATAAATCTTCCCTTCATGCCGAGGAAAGGGAAGGCCGCTACGGCAGGTACAAAACCTACCGGCTGGAAAATGAGGATCCCTGGACACTGTGGAACACAGTTTTAAAGATGGCCAAGAAAAGGGCATTGATTGATGCCACCCTTTCTGCCACCCGTTCATCCGGGTTGTTTACCCAGGATGTGGAGGACTTAGAAGAATGGGTAAGCAGTGCTGACAGCTCCCCTGGCCAGCAGAACAGCAGGGTGCCGAGGCCCGCCAGTGAAAAGCAGCTGGGGTTAATTAAAGGCAAAATTGACAAGGCAGGTTTTGAGCATAAAAACCAGCACACCATAAAGCTGGTGCTGAATCAAGCGGGCATACCCAAAGAAGCCCTGGCTGAACTCACCGTAAAAGAGGCCAGCGAGCTGATAGACAAGCTGGATATCATCCTGGCCCAAATGAAGGCAGAAAAAGAGCAGGCGGAAATGCAGTTTGAAGATGAAATCCCCTTTTAAAACCAAAAGCCCGGCCGGCACTGCAGCCGGCCGGGTATACAACCTGCAGGTAAGGCACCACAAAAAGGTGCTGATAAAGAAAAAGACGGGTTTAGTAACAGTGGTACAGCAGTGGCTGGAAGGCGAAGACAAGCCCAGTGTTAAACTGGCGGCTTATGGGCTGCTGGCTTTTACTGCAGTGTACATGGCAGCCGCGGTGTTAATCCTTCTTTTTCACCACACTTAGCAGTGTGTAACCAAAGATTATGCCAAATACAGTTATTGGTATTGGGGATATACTGAATAATTCACGCCCTGGTCGCATAAGCCAGCCGGGAAACAAGCTGCCTAATGGTGAAAAATAAGTCAGCACGAAGAAAACAGCATAAAGAAAAGGTAAGCTAACTGCCAACAACTTTACCCAGTCCATGCACCACTGACCTGGATTTCTTGCAGTGCTGATAAACCGGGGCAGTGCCAACAGCACTCCCAGTATAACGGGAAAAGATACTCTATAATGCAGCATTATCCTTGTTTCATAAGTTTTACGCACCAGTTCTTTTAGGTAGTGTTCATAAACACCAGCCCAGTAAAGCACAAAGCCGATAAAAACCATATACAAGAAATAACCTAAAAAGCGCTTTAAATTGTTATTCATATAATCACCTCTTAGAAACCTATTCACTACTGCATTAATAATTCCTTTCACGGGAGGGCAGCAAATGCCGGGTATAAAGCAAAAACAAAACAACAAAGAAGGCTACACCGCCGTGGCCAATCGTCTTTTAGAAGCACTGGCCATGGCCAGGCTTAGCGGGGTGCAGAAAAGCATCTGCCTGTTTATTCTCCGCCGCACCTTTGGTTGGCAGCGGGAGCAGGACTGCATCACACTAAAAGAGTTTGCTTCCGCCACCGGCAGCAGTGTCACCTATATATCTAAACAGCTGAAACAGCTGGTGGAATGGAACATAGTACAGCGCACCACCTATCAGCCCGGCAAGGCTCCCTTTTATACTTTAAATACAAGGGTTAATGAGTGGGACAAGGGCTGCATAAATGTGCAGGGGTTGAACGAAAGGGTAAGAGAAGGGTTGTACAAATGTTCAAGTCAAGGGTTGCACAAAAGTACAAGGGGCGACACCAATGCAGGCCGGGAATATCAAGCACCGGCGCCCTCCCTAAAGAAAGAGTTAAAGAAAGAAGTAATACATGATGCTGCTGATATATACACGTGCAAACCAAAATTTGTGGAGACCTACCAGCAGGAGTTTGGCAGGCTGCTGTCTCCCATGGAATTTGAAAAACTGAACAGCTGCCAAAAGAACGGCATGAGCGAAGAAGTTATTTGCGAAGCAATACGGCGAGCCCGGGCCCAGGGCCAGGTGAAACTGGCTTATGTCATGGGCATATTAAACAGCTGGCTGGCTGACGGGATAACCACCATGAGCGGCGTGTCCCGGGCCGACCTGGAGTTTCAAAAGCGAAAAAACAAAAGGGCTTCACCCTTGAAGGAGGTAAAAAAGCATGGAGCAGTTAGGGCAAATTATCAAGCGGGAGCAGGCGGCGGTAAATACGGGAACCTCATCCCCATTGTCAGAGAAGGATCCCGTTGACTGCCCCCGCTGCCAGGATAGAGGCCTGTTGTTAAAGCAGAAGAACGGCACTTGGGTGGCGGTACCCTGTAAATGCAAGAAGATAAAAGCACTGCAGCGAATGATAAAATCCTCCGGCTTAACAGAAGAACAGCGAGCGGTAAAACTGGAAGATTATAAACCCACCCCGGCCACCAGCACCATGTACACAATGGTAAAAAGATACCTTCAGGATTTTAAAAATATCCAGGAATCTTGGGAAGTCAATAAAGGCCTGGGGCTGATGGGCACGGTGGGCATTGGCAAAACCCACCTGCTGCTGGCGGTGGCCAACACCCTGTTAAACCAGCAGGTATCGGTGATATTTGTGAACACCCCGGAGCTGATTGGGGAGCTGTACGATGCTCAATTTTACCATGATGAAGGTGGGCTGAACGCCCGCATAAACAAGCTGGGGCAGGCCCCGGTGGTGATATTTGATGACGTGGGCAAAGAACGCATCACAGACTGGGTGCAGGTCCAGTACTACCGGGTAATAAACCAGCGCTACACCAGGAAGCTGCCCACCCTGTTCTGCAGCAACCTGCACTTTGATGGGATAGCAGAAAAAATCGGCGATGCCTCGGCAAGCAGGCTGTACAGCTTGACCAGGAGCCGCCAAGTTTATGTGGAAGCCCGGGACTACCGCATTTAAAGGAGGTATCTGATGGTACTGGTGAAGGTAGATATAAAGACGGGGCGTGTGGTGGTAAACAACCTGGAAGAACACTGGAAAGGCCTGCTGCTGCAGGGAGGGCCGGACCATCCTGGCTGCCGTGAAACCTCCACCCTAGCGGGGGAAGTGCCGGTAAATGAAAAGCTGATGCAGAAAATAAAAAAATTTAACCGCAGAAGAAAAAACAAGCGCTGGACTGATGAAGAGCTCTACCAGCTGCTGGTATTGAGCAGGCAGAAAAGCCATGCCCAGGTGGCAGACAGGCTTAGAAAAACCAGGGGAGCATGCCGGCAGATGCTGCACCTGATGAAAAAGGCCGGGTTGAAGTTATGACATTAAAATTTACCATTCCCGGCCGCCCGGTGCCCAAAGCCCGCCCCCGGGTGGGCAGGAACGGCTGCATTTACACCCCGGGAAAGTCCAGGGCATATGAGCAGCAGGTGGCTGTGGTGGGCCGCCTGCACTGCTCCCGCCCGCTGAAGGGCCCGGTGGAACTAAGGCTGAAAGTATACCTGAAAACCCCCGGCGGGGACCTGGATAACTATATAAAAAGCATCCAGGACAGCCTTAACGGCATAACATGGCATGACGACCGCCAGGTAAAAAAACTGGCTGCTTCATTAATGGTGGACAAATACGCTGAAGAGCGGGCGGAAGTGGAAATAAGAAAAATTCAGGGAGGAGATAACTGTGCGCAGGGCAGACTTTAAAGCTCATATCAAAAAAATTGAAATTATGAATAAAACAACCGCCGAAGACTGGCTGCAGAGCATCCGGGTAATTCTTGAAGATATTCAGCTGACCAATGAAAACCTGCTGGAACTAAAGCAGTTTAAGCCCAACGAGCAGGTAATGGTGGAAATAAAGCCGCTGCAGTTAAGTTTCGGTGATAGAGCAGAAGATAAAGAAGTATTAAACGAGAGAGAAAAGGAAGAAACATCGCTGGTGGAGATAATTGAAGGAGAACCAGAAGACCTGCCCGAATCTCAAATATTAAAAAGCTGGAACTTTACCTAGAGGGGGTGGTGGGGCTGCTGTACCTCACCAAAGAAGAAATGGACACCATTTGGAACGGCCTGGCCGCAGCAAAGCTGGCTTTTGAGGAACACGGGAATAAAGAAAGAATGGAAAAGGTAGCCCAGCTGTTTGCCTTAATTACCTATGCAGATAAAGTGGGAATAGAGATAAAAAAAGACGGGCTTACCGAAGAAGGTATGAAAGACCTGCAGGAACTTTTGGAACAAAGGAAGAAGGGCGGGGCTAAAGAAGACAATGTAATAAAGTTTCCCGGGTAAGATTAATCCCTATGCAGGCACTGCCAGCATGGGGATTTTAATATGCTGGTTAAGCCTGTGCAGCTGGGCACAGGAGCGCGAAGCCCAAGGGCGCAGATGCGCCCTTAATTAACAATTATAAATAGGAATAATGATATAAATGCCGAAGGTTATATTATAATATTTTAAATTACTGAAATAAGTTAGGAGATAACATGAAAATAAGAAATATCAATAGAATTATTTGGATTATTATATATCTTAATTTAATAGATTTCCTGTGTACCTATTACGGACTTAAAAAAGGTATCATATTGGAGCGAAATCCATTCTTGAATATTCTTTATAAAATCAATCCTTGCTTCTTTATTGTGTATAAAATTATTGTTGTAACAGGTATATTGTTAGTAATTAATAAGCTATTAGTAAAATTAAAAAATATGTTATTTATAAAACTGGCAATAATATTTATATTTGCAGGTTATGTTATTATACTTATATTACATATGTATTGGTTAAATAATTTTGTACAATTTAATTTATAACAACAGATTTTAAGTAATAATAATACTTATACTAAAAGGGTTCCAAAGAAGAAAAAAATATTCTATTAAGGAGATATAAAATGATAAAAGTGGCTGCTGCTATTATACAAAAGGATAATAAAGTACTTATTGCTAAAAGAAAAGCGGGAGATAAACTTGCTAATAAATGGGAATTTCCTGGTGGTAAAATAGAAAAAGGTGAGACTCCAGAAGAATGTTTGGTAAGAGAAATATATGAAGAGTTTGAAATAAATATTTCTGTGACTAAATTTTTTAGTGAGAGTATATATTCATATGAACACTTAGCAGTACATTTACTAGCATACTTTGCGAAATGGGAGAGAGGAATAATAATTCCAAAAGTACATGATGAATTTAGGTGGGTAACAATAGATGAATTAAATAATTATGATTTTGCTCCTGCGGATATACCTCTTGTTCAGAAATTAAAAAGGAGGGGCATTAATGGCATTTAACCATGGTTTAAAGCCTGGCGATACAATTACTAACGAACAGCTGGCTAAAACTTTTAAATGTAGTAAACAAGGCGGGATGCGACGTTCCCTAAGGACAAATACATTAGTTATTATTTCAGACCATAGCCGTTCTATATATGAAGACAAATGGGAGGGGGATATTTTTTATTATACTGGAATGGGTCTAAGAGGGCATCAGGACCTTAATTATGCACAGAACAAAACTCTTTCTCAATCAAATGAGAACGGTGTAGAAGTACATTTATTTGAAGTGTTTAAACCTCAACAATATACATATATAGGACAAGTTAAATTGGTTGGAAAACCTTTTCAAGAAGAACAACCAGATGCAGACGGTAATTTACGTAAAGTATGGATTTTTCCCCTTAAGGTAATGAATGAAGTTAATATATCTGAAGAGCTTGTCATTGAAAAACAAAAATTTAAAGAAAAACAAGCCCAAAGAATTACTGATGAGGAACTAACAGAACGAGTAAAATACAGTAAAAAGAAGATAGGAACAAGGCAAGTTTCAACAAAAACATATGAAAGAGACCCCTACATTTCAGAATATGCTAGACGGAGAGCAAAGGGCATTTGTCAACTATGTGAAAAACCAGCTCCTTTTAAAGATAAAAAAGGAAATCCATTTTTAGAGATACATCATATAATTTGGCTTTCTAAAGGAGGAGAGGATTCAATAGAAAATACAGTTGCACTGTGTCCTAACTGTCATAGAAAAATGCATACTTTGAATCTTAAAGAGGATGTAGAAAAATTACAAAATAAAATTTCTAGTAGTTAAATATATGAACTGTTAAAATACCAAAAAAGGAAAAATTACGGGTGCGGGAGTGTAAATTATTTTGTGTAAATGGGTAATTCCGTTGAATAATGGTTAA
>JACDOL010000066.1 GCA_017656165.1 Desulfotomaculum sp. | reverse complement strand
TAAATTAATAACAATTATTGACAGGATAAAGATACTTTGCTATACTCCATGTCACCAGTATAATGAAAAATAAATACATAAAAGTGATGACCTGGGAAGAAGGATAAATATTCTCCCCCAGCGAGCCGGGGATGGTGTGAGCCCGGCGGTAAGAAATTTATCCAAGCCCCCCAGCAGCTGCGGTGCCGAACGCAGAGTAAGCACCTGCCGGCGACAAAACCGCCGTTACCCGAATGAGAGCCGCTTTTTGCGGAAGTAGGGTGGTACCGCGAAGAAAAACTTCGCCCCTGTATGGGGCGGGGTTTTTTTATTTTGATTAGAAATACGGAGGGGGTTTGATTTATCAAACCCGTGTATGTTTTAGCGTAAATGCCGCGAAATACCTTGCCGGTAATGAGAAAAAATAAAGGAGTGATTTATATGGAAAAAGAGAAAACAATTCTAGAACTGCTGGAACAAAACTGTAAAATCACAGCAGAAGAAATTGCCCCGCTTTTAGGCATTGACGCCCAGGAAGTCAAAGAAAAAATAGCAAAGCTGGAAAAAGAAGGGGTAATCACAGGCTACCATGCAATGGTCAACTGGGATAAGATGGAACACATGAAAGTAAATGCCCTAATAGAGGTTAAGATTGCTCCCCAGCGGGAAGTGGGGTTTGATGCCGTGGCAGAAAGAATATACCGCTTTCCAGAAGTTCACAGCGTACATTTAATGTCCGGGGATTATGACTTAGCAGTGTTCTTAGAAGGCAGAACGATGCAGGAAGTGGCCCAGTTTGTATCTAGTAAACTAGCTACAATAGAACACGTGCTCAGTACAGCAACGCATTTTGTATTAAAAACATATAAGAGGCACGGAAAAATACTGGAAGATAAAGAAAAAGACCGCAGGCTGGTGGTTTCACCATGAGCAGGTGGCAGAAATATATTAACAAAACGGTAAAAAATATGCCCCCTTCCGGCATCAGGCGTTTTTTTAACCTGGCAGCTGAAATGGATAATGTCATATCTTTGGGTGTAGGCGAGCCGGATTTTGTCACTCCCTGGAATATCAGGGAAGCCTGCGTTTACGCGCTGGAAAAAGGGTATACCACTTATACTGCCAACCAAGGTCTGCCTGCTTTAAGGCAGGTAATCAGCACTTATTTAAAAGACAGCTATAATATCCATTACCACCCTAAAAATGAGCTGCTGGTGACTGTGGGGGTCAGCCAGGCCCTGGACCTAGCGCTGCGGGCGGTGGTAGAACCGGGAGATGAAGTGCTCATACCGGAACCTTGTTTTGTATCTTATGTTCCCTGTGCTGCCCTTGCCGGGGGAACGCCTGTATATATTCACACCAGTTTGGAAAGCAATTTTCAAGTAACAGCAGAAATGGTGGAAAAGGCTGTTACTCCCAGGACAAAGGTGCTCTTTTTGTGCAACCCCAACAACCCAACCGGGGCCACCATAAGCCGGCAGAACCTACTGGAAATTGCCGAGGTAGTGGAGAAGCGTGACTTAATTGTAATATCTGACGAAATTTATGATAAATTAACTTATAATGGTGAGCACACTTGTTTTGCCTCGCTGCCGGGCATGAAGGAGCGAACAATTCTGCTCAATGGCTTTTCTAAGGCTTACGCCATGACAGGCTGGCGGATAGGATATGCTGCATCTAACCCTGATATAATTGCTGCCATGACTAAAATCCACCAGTATACCATGCTTTGTGCTCCCATCACAGCTCAAATGGCTGCAGTTGAGGCACTTAAAAACGGCCGCCGGTCTATGCTGAAAATGGTGCAGCAGTATGACCGACGCCGCCGGTTGATGGTAAATGCCTTTAATGACATGGGGCTTACCTGCTTTGAGCCCGGCGGGGCTTTTTATGCTTTCCCTGATATAAGCTCCACCGGTATGAGTTCCGAGCAGTTTGCAGAAGAACTGCTGAAGGAAGCCAGGGTGGCTTTAATCCCGGGCAATGCATTTGGGCCGTCCGGTGAAGGCTTTGTGCGCTGTTCTTATGCCACATCTATAACAGAATTAGCAGAGGCTTTGAAGCGGATAGCCTCATTTGTCAAAAAAAGAATATAAAATTTTAACGTCATAGCAGGAGGATTTAGCATATAAATATAGAATAGTCTAGGTCAAATAATTTTACAGGCAGCATGGCAGGACGGAAGGAGGGTAGTGTATCATCGCATTACTGCAAAACTTAATAAAAAGAAGCATGGGAGGATGGTTGAAGTGGTGAAATTTATTTTACTTTTTGTTTTTGTGGGTTTTATGTTCTACAGCGGGTACAGCAATATCAGCAGGTCCCGCACGGTAAATGACTTCCTTCTGGGCGGACGGGGCGTTGGCCCCTGGTTGTCTGCCTTTACTTATGGAACCACCTATTTTTCTGCGGTAATCTTTATCGGTTATGCCGGTAAAGTGGGGTGGGGTTTCGGCCTATCCAGTCTCTGGATAGTGCTGGGAAACACCCTGGTAGGCAGTCTGTTAGCCTGGATGATACTGGCCAGGCGTACCAGGACAATAACCATACGATTAAACACCATGACCATGCCCCAGTTTCTTGGTGCCCGGTATCAATGTACGGGCATGAAGATATTTGCGGCGCTGGTCATTTTTATATTTATGGTGCCTTATTCGGCATCAGTTTACATGGGTCTTTCTTACCTGTTTGAACAAATTTTCGGTATACCATATATTTTTGCGGTAGCGGCAATGGCGGCACTTACCGGTATGTACCTGGTGATGGGCGGCTACCGGGCCCTGGCACTGACTGATTTTATCCAGGGCCTGGTTATGCTGTTTGGCATTGTTATGCTGGTCTGGTACGTGGTGAAAGCGCCTGAGGTGGGCGGCCTGATTTCAGCAGTGCAGAAATTGTCCGCCGTAGATCCACAGCTGACGCAGGTCATCGGCCCGCCCGGTTGGCTGCCGATGATTTCCCTGGTCATTTTAACCAGCCTGGGACCATGGGGTCTGCCGCAGATGGTGCAGAAATTTTACGCCATTAAAGATGAAAAATCTATTAAGCCAGCCATGATTGTGGCCACCGGCTTTGCCCTGGTAATTACCTTTGGGGCTTACTTTACGGGGGCCCTTACCCGGCTGTTTTTCCATCAGCCCCCGGTGGATGCGTTAACCGGCAAACCTACCGTGGATCTTCTGATGCCGCAGCTGGTAAGCACAGTGCTGCCGGAGTTTGCGGCGGCGGTGATTTTAATCCTGGTTTTGTCGGCCTCCATGTCCACCCTGGCCTCGCTGGTGCTGGTGGCCAGCTCGGCCGTGGCAGTAGATCTGCTGCCCACCATAGCCCCTGGCATGTCGGAAAAGCTCAGGGTGCTGCTGCTCAGGCTCTTGTGTGCCGGGTTCATTGTCTTATCGGTGGTAATAGCGGTGGTTAAACCGGCTGTCATATTGAGCTTAATGGCCCTTTCCTGGGGAACAATGGCCGGGTCCTTTTTAGCACCCTTCCTGTTCGGGCTGTTCTGGCGCGGAACCACCCGGGCCGGCGCATGGGCAGGAATTCTTTCCGGGTTTGCTGTATCAACAGTGTTTTCCACCATTTACCCTGCTGCCATTCCCACGGTGGGTTCAGCGGCCATGCTGGTGTCGCTGTTGACGGTGCCGGTGGTCAGCGTACTTACAAAACCGCTGCCGGAAGAACACTTAGACCATGTCTTTGGAAAAAGGGCAGCTAAAACCGGCAGTGACCTGCACTGCCAGGGAGCACATATAAATCTTTAAGGAAGTGTTGTTTATGATTTGGGATAGAGAAAAAGAATGTATAGAGAGGAGCCAGCTGGAAGAACTCCAGCTGGCCCGGTTAAAGAAAACCCTAAAAAATGTTTACGAAAACGTTCCTTTTTACCGTAAAAAATTTGATGAACACGGCGTTAAGCCTGAAGATTGCCGGAGCTTAAAAGATTTATCCCGCTTTCCCTTTACGGTAAAAAACGATTTAAGGGACAATTATCCATTCGGCATGTTTGCGGTACCTAAAAGCAAAATAGTCCGCATACACGCTTCATCAGGTACCACCGGGAAACCAACGGTGGTTGGATATACGCAGAATGACATCAATACCTGGGCTGAACTGGTGGCCAGGATGGTTACCATGGCCGGGGTAACCAACGATGATGTGGCCCAGGTATGCTTTGGGTACGGGCTTTTTACCGGGGCCTTCGGCCTGCACTATGGGTTAGAGAAGGTGGGGGCCATGGTTGTTCCCACTTCCACCGGTAATACCGAGCGGCAGATTATGCTTATGCAGGATTTTCAAACCACAGCTGTAATCAGTACACCTACTTACGCCATGCATATGGCCGAAACAGCAAAAAAAATGGGCGTTGACCCGGCCCAACTGCCGCTGAGAGTGGGGCTGTTTGGTTCCGAGGCCTGGACAGAAAATATGCGGGTTGAACTGGAAAACACCTGGAACATTAAAGCAACCGACAACTACGGTCTCAGTGAGATTATGGGACCCGGCGTGGCAGGGGAATGCCTGGAAACATGCGGGATGCATATTGCCGAGGATCATTTCCTGGTAGAAGTTATTGACCCGGATACAGGGGAACCGCTGGATTACGGTGAAGAAGGAGAACTGGTGATAACTACCCTTACAAAAGAGGCACTGCCCATTATTCGCTACCGTACCAGGGATATTACCAAACTTAATCCCGAACCATGCCGGTGCGGACGCACCACTGCCCGCATGAGCAAGGTCAGCGGGCGCACCGATGATATGCTGATAATTTCAGGGGTTAATGTTTTCCCATCCCAAATAGAAAGTGTTTTATTACAAATAGACGGCATTTCTTCTCATTACCAGATCATTGTCACTAAAAAAGGCTACTTAGATGCCATGGAGGTCCAGGTGGAGCCTACAGCAGAAGCTTTTACCGGTCATTACAAAGATTTACAAGCCCTGGAAGAAAAGGTGAGAAACAGCCTGTACACTGTGCTGTCGCTTAGGGCAAAGGTTAAGCTGGTGGAGCCGGGATCGCTGGAACGTTTTGAAGGTAAAGCCAAGCGGGTTATTGACAAGCGCAAAAAATAAAAGCCGGGCGCGATTATCGCACCCCTTCTAAACATATACAGCTGCAGCTGAGCTTACTGCAATTTTCAGGTAATAGAAACGGAGGTTCAAAAAATGAAAGAGCTGATGTCAGGAAACATGGCCATTGCCCGGGGGGCATATGAGGCAGGTGTAACGGTGGGGGTAGGCTACCCAGGTACCCCCAGTACTGAGGTGCTGGAGAACTTTGCCCGCTACCCCGGTATTTATGCCCAGTGGTCTCCCAATGAAAAAGTAGCCCTGGAAGTGGGAATTGGGGCTTCACTGGGCGGGGCCAGGGTGCTGGTGACCATGAAGCATGTGGGGGTAAATGTAGCTGCTGACCCGCTTTTTACCCTTTCCTACACCGGTGTCAACGGGGGATTAGTACTTCTTTCTGCTGATGACCCCAGCATGCACAGTTCACAAAACGAGCAGGACAACCGTTACTATGCCTTGATGTCTAAAATACCCTGCCTGGAGCCCTCCAGCAGCCAGGAGGCCAAGGATATGATGGCAGCGGCCCTGGACATTAGTGAACGGTTTGACACCCCGGTTATGCTGAGGACCACCACCAGGGTAAGTCACTCCCAATCTATGGTGGAAATAGGTGAACGAAAAGAACATGAACTCAAAGAGTACAATAAAAATCCTCAAAAATACGTAATGACTCCCGCCAATGCCCGGGGGCGCAGGAGGGTGCTGGAAGAACGCCTCCGGAAACTGCAGGAATATGCTGAAAAATCCCCGCTGAACTTTGTTCATGAGGGAGACGGGGAAGTTGGTGTCATCACCAGCGGTATCAGCTACCAGTATGTACGCGAGGTGCTCCCCGGGGCCTCGGTTCTAAAGCTTGGTATTACCAACCCGCTGCCGGAAAATTTAATCCGCCGGTTTGCTTCCCGGGTAACGAAATTAATTGTGGTGGAAGAATTGGAGCCGTTTTTAGAAACCCAGATTAAAGCTATGGGTATAAAAGTTATTGGCAAGGAATACCTGCCTAAAATCGGAGAACTGAACCCCAGGAGACTGGCAGAAGCACTGCAGAATGCCGGTATAAAAGTTAGCGATCGTTATCAAGCTGCCGGCTGGTTAGTTAAAGAAAAAGCACCGGCCGTACCGCCCAGGCCGCCGGTACTGTGTCCCGGCTGCCCGCACCGGGCTGCTTTCTATGTCTTAAGCAAATTAAAACTTACAGTGACCGGTGATATTGGCTGCTACACCCTGGGTTCACTTTCGCCCCTGTCTGCAATGGATACCTGCGTGTGCATGGGAGCCAGCGTGGGAATGGCTCACGGCATGGCCCTGGCAAACAGCAGTATGAAAGATAAAACGGTGGCAGTGATAGGTGACTCCACATTCCTGCATTCCGGTGTTACCGGCCTGATGGATATGGTTTACAACGGCGGCAGCAGCACGGTAATTATACTGGATAACCGCACCACAGCCATGACCGGGCACCAGGATCACCCTGCTACCGGCCGTACACTGATGGGCAGACCGGCCCAGGAGGTTGACCTGGAAGCGCTGGTTAAAGCCTTGGGAGTAAAACGGGTGCAGGTGGTGGACCCCGTTGACATTGACAATTTTGAGCAGGTAGTAAAAGAAGAGGTAAGTGCGCCGGAACCCTCGGTTATCATTGCCCGCCGTCCCTGTGCCCTTTTAAGCAAGGAGCCCCGGGCAGCGGTAACGGTTGACCCCGAACTGTGTATTGGGTGCAGGTTGTGCCTGAAGCTGGGATGCCCGGCTTTATCCATACAGGACGGTGCTGCACAGGTTAATACCATTCTCTGCAGCGGGTGCGGGCTCTGTGTTCAGGTCTGCAAGCAGGGGGCCATTGTGAAAGGGGGAAGGGATAATGCTTAAGCCCTTTGATGTAATGCTGGTGGGTGTAGGCGGCCAAGGGACCCTCCTGGCCACAAAAGTGCTGGCTAAGGCAGCCCAGAAAAAAGGGTATGACATTAAGGTATCTGAAATTAAAGGAATGGCCCAGCGGGGCGGCAGTGTTGTCAGCCAGGTGCGCCTGGCTGAAAAAGTGCATTCACCGCTGATAACTGAAGGCGGTGCAGATGTAATACTTTCCTTTGAAAAACTGGAGGCACTGCGCTGGCTTGAATATTTAAAGCCCGGCGGCACCATTATTATTAACAACCAGTCCATCAACCCCGTTCCGGTACTGACTGGTGCCGCGGAATATCCTTCCGGGGTAGTGGAATATATTCGTGAGAAAGTGAATAATACTAAAGTGGTGAATGCCTTGGAAACAGCCGTCAACTGCGGCAGTGCCCGTACTGCCAATGTTGTTCTTTTAGGAGTGCTGGCCAGGTATATGCCCATAGAAAAAGAAACCTGGCTGGAAGCCCTGGAAGAAGTAGTGCCGGACAAGTTCAAAAAAGTAAATAATTCTGCATTTGCAGCAGGATATACGATTTAAATGGAGAATATATACCGTGGTAGCGAGCTAATGCCGCGCTGCCGCGGTCTTTCACTGCTCTGCTAAAATATAGAAAAAACACAAGCAATAATGCAGGCGTGCAGGGAAATTATCGAAAAATTCTAACTGTTGCAAAATTTTAGCCGTGGGTTAATTAGTTTTCCAGTTGACAGACTAAATGTTAGATGTTAAACTTTGTACATGCAAGAGTAGGTACACTTGTACGCAGCGAAGTACCAATTGTAACATGGCAGTTTAACCATCCATAGTTAGCTGTGTCTGAAAACCGGTTCTGGGCATTTATTTTAAGGCGAGTTTTAAAACAAGCTTTAAAACTCGTCCTTCAGAAATGCCTAAAACGGTTTCAGGCTTTAGCTTTATAAACATTTTAAGTTGGGCGAAATAATCGCCCATTGAAAAAAACTGGAGGTGAGCTTAATGGCAGAATCCAAGACTCCACTCTTGGATCAACTGGAAACAGGACCGTGGCCAAGTTTCGTAAAAGAAATCAAGAGAATGGCTCCTGAAAAGCCCACCGCCCAGGACCTCCTTGGACAATTAGAAGTATCTTATGAAGAAAAGAGAGGTCACTGGAAACACGGCGGTATCGTTGGTGTTATGGGTTATGGCGGTGGTGTAATTGGTCGTTACAGTGACATACCCGACAAGTTCCCCAATGTGGCAGAATTCCACACCATTCGCCTGAATCAGCCCAGCGGTTGGTTCTACAACACTAAAGCTCTGCGTCAAATCTGTGACATTTGGGAAAAGCACGGAAGTGGTCTGACAAACTTCCACGGCTCTACCGGTGATATCGTACTGTTAGGTACTACCACTGAAGAACTGCAGCCCACTTTTGATGAGTTCAGCGAAAACGGCTGGGACCTCGGTGGTTCAGGTTCCGACCTGCGTACACCCAGCTGCTGCTGCGGTATGGCGCGCTGTGAGTACGCCTGCTTCGACACCATGGATCTGTGCCACAACCTGACCATGGAGTTCCAGGACGAGCTGCACCGTCCGATGTGGCCTTACAAGTTTAAAATTAAGATTTCTGGCTGCCCCAACGACTGTGTAGCTGCAATTGCCCGTTCTGACTTCGCTATTATCGGTACCTGGAAGGATGACCTGCAGATTGACCAGGAAGGTGTACGTGAGTACGTTAAAAACGGCCTGGACATTGAAGATTTAGTAATCAGCCGCTGCCCCACCGGCGCACTGAGCTGGGACGGTAACGAGCTGAAGCTGGACGGTAAAGAGTGCGTACGCTGCATGCACTGCATTAACGTAATGCCCAAGGCCCTGGCTCCTGGTAAAGAGAGAGGTGCCTCCATCCTGATTGGTGGTAAGGCTACTATTCTGCAGTCCGCATTCCTGGGCTGGGTAATCGTTCCGTTCATGGAAATTAACAAGGACAACGATTACGAAGAAATTAAAGACCTGCTGGATAAGATTTGGGAATGGTGGGATGAAAACGGTAAGGTACGTGAGCGCGTAGGTGAAACCATCTGCCGTCTCGGTATGCGCAACTTCCTGCGTGCCGTTGAACTTGATCCCATTCCGCAAATGGTATTCCGTCCGCGGGCTAACCCATACGTATTCTGGTGGCCTGAAGAAGTTAAGTAAAATATATAAGTAAAATATAAATATATAAATACTGTTACGGGGAGAGGTGACACTAATGGCTAAAACTGATATCGGCCCTCCGCATTACGAACAAATGCTTCCGCCGATTATTAAAGAAAACTATGGTAAATGGAAGTATCACGAAATCCTGAAGCCTGGTGTTCTGATGCACGTATCAGAAACCGGTGATAAATTATATACCGTACGCGTTGGTTCACCCAGACTTGTCAGCATCTACTTTATCCGTGACATTTGCGATATTGCTGACAAGTACTGTGATGGTTACCTGAGATTTACCAGCCGCCACAATGTTGAATTCCTGATCAGCAAGGAAGAAAACGTTGAGCCTTTAATTGAAGAAGTTAAGGCTAAGGGTCTGCCTGTTGGTGGTACTGGTAACTCCATTTCCAACATGGTACACACCCAGGGTTGGGTGCACTGCCACACCCCTGCTACCGACGCATCTGGTATCGTTAAGTCCGTAATGGACGAACTGTTCGAGTACTTTGAAAACATGAAGCTGCCTGCCAAGCTGAGAATCTCCTTGGCATGCTGCCTGAACATGTGCGGTGCTGTTCACTGCTCCGACATTGCTATCCTGGGTATTCACAGGAAGGTTCCCACTGTACACCATGAAAACCTGAAGAGCTCCTGTGAGATTCCCACTGTAATTGCCAGCTGCCCGACAGCTGCTATTCGTCCGAACCCGAAACTGAAGTCAGTTGAAATTAAAGAAGAACGCTGCATGTACTGCGGTAACTGCTACACAATGTGCCCGTCCATCCACATCATTGACCCTGAAAACGACGCTGTATCCATTTGGGTTGGTGGTAAGGTATCTAACGCTCGTACAGCGCCGATGTTCTCTCGTCTGGCTATTCCTTACCTGCCCAACAACCCGCCGCGCTGGCCGGAAGTTGTGGAAGCAGTTAAGCACCTGGTTGAAGTATATGCAGCCAATGCTAAGAAAGGTGAAAGAATGGGTGAGTGGATCGAGCGGATCGGTTGGGAAAGATTCTTCGAAATTTCCGGTCTCGAGTTCACCGACAAGCACATCGACGACTTCACACATGCTGTTACCACCTTCCGTTCCACCACTCAATTCAAGTGGTAGGATAGAAGTAGGTTTACTAGGGTAGGCACCACATATAATGTGGTAGAGTCTGATAGGTGGTGATATTCCATGGAAGAAATGAAAGCTAAAATCCTGGAGTACCTGGGTACCGTAAGCAAGGCCAAAACCAAGGAAATTGCCGAAAAAATTGGGGAAAAGAAACGTGCAGTAGACAAGGCCTGCGCTGAGCTGGCTAAAGAAGGTAAAGTAGAATACCTCTACATCGGCACTTCCTTTGTGACCTTGGCCGGTAAAGATCATACTCCTAAGGGTTAAGATAAATAAAGAGCAGGGTAAAACCTGCTCTTTATTTTTTTATAAGGCGTAG
>JACDOL010000065.1 GCA_017656165.1 Desulfotomaculum sp. | reverse complement strand
GCTGGCTGATCAGTTAATTAAAAAATACAAAGAAAAAATACCTTCATCCAGTTATGCTGTGTTTGAACATGAAGTAAGGGACATAATAAGAAGCTGTGATATTTTCTTAACCGTTGAAGAAGCACATGAACAAACCCCCATGTACTTTGAAGTACCTTTTGGGTTTGGGCCTGGAAGCGTTAAAGAAAATGAGTGCGGTGTGGAAGAACCTGTAGAGATTGACCTGGGAGCCAATACAAACTTTTTATTAACCGGAAAAATAGACCGCATAGATTTAAACCCGGATGGAACATACAGCGTTTGGGATTACAAGACAGTAAGTACATATAACTATGATGATCACAAGTACCTGGATCATGGCCGCCAGATACAGCATGCGCTATATGCCATTGCCACCGAGGAAATTATTAAAAGAATGATACCTGGTGCCAACCCGAAAGTAGAGTATTCGGGATATTTATTTTCCACCAGCAAAGGTGCCGGGCAAAAGTATTTTTGGCAGCAGGGAGATAAAGCAAAGGTAAAAGAAGTATTAAAGCACCTGTTTGATATTTTGGCAGCTGGAGCATTTGTTGCCACTGATGATGAAGAAATGTGCAATACATGTGATTATCCCGGGGTGTGTAATAGAAATGCAGCAGTGGCCAGGGCAAAAGAGTTGGCAGCTTCGGGATGTGCACACCTGAACTCCTGGAGGAGGTTAAAGAAATTTGAATGATATAGTGCTAAAAGATGCTGATGATCGTAAGGCCATTGTTACAGATTTAGATACAAGCCTAATGGTTGAAGCAGGGGCTGGTTCAGGCAAAACCCGGAGCCTGGTGGAAAGAATGGTTGCCTTACTATCCGAAGGAAAATGCACGGTGAACACCCTTGCTGCTGTAACCTTTACCAAAAAGGCTGCTGCTGAACTAAAAGAACGATTTCATCTAGCCTTGGAAAAAGAATTGGCAATTGAAACAGGTGATATTAAAAGAGAAAGGCTGAATCAAGCACTGGTTGATTTAGACCAGTGTTTTTTAGGTACTATTCACTCGTTTTGTGCTGCATTATTACGGGAACGGCCGGTAGAAGCAGCACTTGACCCGGATTTTAAAGAACTTGACCAGTTTGAAGATACTCGATTATTAGATGAAGTATGGGAAGAGTATATTCTTAAAGTGCAAACCCAAGAAGATGGTAAACTAGATGAATTATTCAAAGTAGATGTTGAACCCCGGGAACTTAAAGATTTCTACATTAAACTAACAATTTATCCGGAAGTAAAAATAATTAAAGAGGACGTTAGTGCTCCAAATTTAAAAACAGTTCGTGCCCAATTAAATAACTTTTTAGATTGGGCAGAAAAGAATTTGCCATCCCAGGTGCCGCCGCAGGGCTGGGATGGACTGCAGAAAATTCTGCGGCAGGCACTGCACTACAGAAAAACGTTTAATATTAATGATGATATTATTCTTCTGCGCTTAATTAATTTATTTGACAAAAAAGCTAAAGTAACGCGAAAACGCTGGCATACCCCGGGGGATGCCAAGCTGGCACAACAGCATTTTGACAAACTTAAAGAAAACTATATTAACCCTGCTTTGCAAAACTGGCGGGAATACAGGCATAAAATTTTAGTAGATTTTGTGCTGCCAGCGGTGAAAATGTACCACAAAAGAAAAGTGGAACAGTCTAAGCTGAACTACCAAGATTTATTAATGTTGACAGCCGATATGCTGAGGGAAAACCCTGAGGTGCGCCGGTACTTTCAAAAACGCTATACACATTTACTGGTTGATGAATTTCAGGACACCGACCCCATTCAAGCTGAAATTATGTTATATCTTACCGGTGAAGATCTGGACGAAAATAACTGGCAGAAGCTTGTGCCTAAACCAGGGTCGCTATTTATTGTTGGTGACCCCAAGCAGGCAATTTACCGTTTCCGGCGTGCTGATATTGATATATATAATGAAGCAAAAAAACTTGTTTCTAATAGTGGCGGCAGGTTACTGTATTTAACAACAAACTTTCGATCGGTTCAGGCTATAGGAAAGTGGGTAAATTCAGTATTTAAAGAACTGCTGCCGGCAAATGCTACCCCATACCAAGCTTCTTTTGCTGGTTTTGATGCAGTGAAGAAAAACTCCGGGGGGATAGGTGGAGTTAGAAAAATATCCATACCAAAAGTTAACAGGCACAAACAAGAACAAATTGCTAACATCGATGCAGGAAAAATAGCTAGGTTGATTCACTGTGCAATAAACGGAATTTTAAAATTGGTAGAAAATGCTACCCCCGGGGATTTTATGGTCCTGCTTCGGAACAAAAAACACATGGATATTTACGCCAGGGCCATGGAGAAATATGGTATACCTTACCAGATTGCCGGAGGCGAAGGGATGGAACAATCAGAAGAAACTGATGAATTAATTAAAGTGTTAGACACCATATTAAACCCTGAAGATCCGGTGAAATTGGCTGCCGCTCTTAGAGGAATTTTCTTTGGGTTTAGTGATAGACAACTGTGGGAGTTTAAAAAGGCAGGCGGTCATTTTTCTATTTACAGCCCGGTGCCTGATGAACTAAATGACGGTGACAAAAATGTTTTCAAGTGGGCTTTTGGTAAATTGAAATATTACCGGGGGTGGATGTTAAGTCTGCCTGCCAGCGCTGCCCTGGAAAACATTATCAAAGACCTGGGTGTTATCCCCTACACTATTACTGGTGAGCTTGGCAAAAGCCGCAGCGGGTATATCCTTCAATGCTTGGAACTTGCCGCTGGTGCAGAGAGAAAAGGGATAACCAGCTTTTCAGCTTTGGTGGATTATTTAAAGCATATAAGAAAATCTGAAATAGAAGAAGAAATAAACATCACTCCGTGGGAAAAAGACTGCGTTAAAATTATGAACCTACATAAGGCTAAGGGGTTGGAAGCACCGGTGGCCTTTTTGGCCAAGCCCACCGGAAAACATAATGCTGCACCAGAGGTTCATATCAGCAGAACAGAAGATAGCCCGTGTGGTTACTTTTTGGTGAGCAAGAAAAATACTCATCGAAAAATAATACTTGGCCAACCGGTGCAGTGGTGTAAATATGCGGAAACAGAAACTAAATACTTGGATGCAGAAGAAATACGTCTGCTATATGTGGCCGCAACCAGGGCTAAAAATCTTTTAATAATTAGCTCTTATGATGGCAAACCAGAAGCCAGCCCTTGGTATGATTTATCAAAGAATGTTGATCTGGAGCTTGAAGACTGCCAAATAAACGATGATGTTTCAGAAACTGGAAAGGGTGCTCAAATTAGAAAAGAAGATTATTATAATGATAAAAATAACTTTTATTCTCCAGACAGCACTATTAATAAACCTAGCTATCATGCAGCACCTGTCACAAAACTGGCTAAAAAAGGCAGAAAAATACCGCAGTGGGATAGCAGCGGTGCGGGAAGATCTGGGGGCAGAATAATACACCGGGTGCTGGAAGCCTGTGTGAAAGAACCGACTTCTGAAATAGAATTGTTGGCTAAAGGTTTCCTTGCAGAAGAAGGCAAAGACCAGGATAATTTAGAGCATATACTTAATTTAGTTGACAATGTAGTTAATTCAAACTTATGGCAGAGAATGTTAAAGAGTAAGCAGCGGTTTTCTGAAGTGCCGTTTTCAACAAAAACAAAAGATCCAGAAACAAATATGGAAACAATTATTTCCGGGGTGATAGATCTAGTGTTTGAGGATGAGGATGGTTGGGTAATTGTGGATTACAAAACAGATTCCATAGAAAATGAAGACCAAATAAAAGAGTTAACTGAATTTTACTCGCCTCAAGTTAAAATGTATAAAGAGTTTTGGCAGGCAGCAGCAAAAACTAAAGTAAAGGAAGCATATATTTATTTTATTGAAAAAAATAAATTGATGCGTGTTTAATCCACCTAATTTTTGGGTGGATTATTTTTTGCAAAAAAATATTCGATACTTTTTGTTAATATAAAACTGCAGCAGGCAGCAAACAAAATTTGGCAGGAAATTGGATGTTGGTGTGGAAATAAATACCATAACATTACTTCAGGTTTAGGAGGCTTTAAGTTGCTGCAAAAATACGCTTTTAACTTTACCTGTACTAAACAAGGTGCAGTAAAAGGCCTGGG
Organism: Desulfotomaculum sp.; assembly: GCA_017656165.1. Classification (GTDB taxonomy): domain Bacteria; phylum Bacillota; class Desulfotomaculia; order Desulfotomaculales; family Desulfohalotomaculaceae; genus Desulforadius. The sequence goes on along the minus strand of JACDOL010000065.1, from coordinate 6,731 downwards.
TGGCACTGAAATTCATGGGCTGCTGTTTGCCCTGCTCAAAGAAGTCAATGCTGATGCCGCCACCAGGCTGCATGAGGCTGTTCACAAACCATTTGCCCTGGAACCGCTCAAGGGTGAACTAAAGCGAGAAGGTAAACTTACCTATATAAATGAAGGGGAAAAATACAGTTTTACCATTGCCTGCCTCACTGAAGAGATCGGTGCATTGTTAGCCCGGGCGGCTGATGCATTGATAGGCAGAATAATTAAACTAGGTACGGGGGAATTTTTATTAACAGGTGTTGTTGAACAATACAATGGAGGAATCCGCTACCAGCAGATACTTGATTGCGGGCATGCGCCAAGCGATATTACATTTAAGTTTCTAACCCCCACTTCTTTCAGGCAGAGAGGCACGCAGCTGCTGTTCCCGCTTCCTGAACTGGTTTTCAGCAGCCTGATGAAGCGCTGGAATGCCTTTAGCCCGGTGAAACTGCATGAAGATACAGACTTTTCTTTTATCCGGGTTAAAAAATATAACCTTTCAACCCAAATGGTGCAGTTTGAAAAATACATGGTGGCTGGTTTTGTGGGCAGTTGTACCTTTAACATTCATAGCAAGAATGCAGGCCCGGCACAAAGCTGTGTTTACCCTTTAGCCAGGTTTGCTGAGTTTGCCGGGGTGGGATACAAGCCCACCATGGGCTTGGGTAGAGTTAAATTAGTTAATAAGAGAAAGGAGGGATGAATGATTGGAAATTCTTCTTACACGCACCGGTGACCCCTGGATGGACTGGGGGTTGGTGGCACTGTATGATTTTGCACTTAATAACAAACGTTCCTTTGAAAAAGTAGAGATAACCTATGGAACCGTGTATCTAAAAACCAGAACAAATGCTGCCAAGGATAAATATATTACCCTGTTTTACAACTATCTGCGGGAATGCCTAAATCACTTGATACTACCTGCCCCAGAGATGAAGGTGCTGGGCATGGAATATAGGGTGAAGTGGCAGGATGGATTTTATGACCCTGATTATACAGTAACCCTGACAGCCCAGCAGAAAAAACAGCTTAAAGACCAACTTAACAATATAACTGCCAAACCAGGGGTTACCCTAAGGCGTAACTATGTGGGGCTAAAAAAAGACTGGAAAAAGCTGGCCGGTGAACTGGAAGAAGGAGTAACTAAATTCTTTGAACAGCATGACGGCTGTAGGCAAATTACCCAGTGTCAACTGTGCGGTCGCCCCATGGGTAGGGGAATGGCCGCTGCTATGCGCCAAAACAAAAATCCCTTTTATAATCAGCATCATAACAATAAGGTAAGGGGGCATGCCAATACAGTTACCACGGGGGATATGTGCCCCACCTGCAACTTACTAAATATCTTTGCAGCCCTGCAGTATAACCTGCCTTATTATATTGACAGCAAGCGAACTCATCTTATTTTACCCCGTATTGATGACCTCACTATACTGCACAAAATATTTGCCAACATCAATAGCAGACTGCTTGATTTACAATCACCGGATGTTATAAGCTACAGCACCAATATCAAAGGTTTGCGCAGAAATAACCTTTACCAAGCTTTAATTGGCATTTACTTTAACATTGTTCACCAATACATCCCCGAAGAAGATACTTTTAAGGAAGATTCACTGCTGAACAAATCACAGCAGCAGTCAGTGCGCCGTTGGGTGGTGCTGCGATACAGTAAGGGACAGAATGTATCCTTTGTCCACTTCAATCACCTGGACATAAACCCCCGCTTGTTTGATGTGGTTCAGGGCATGGAATATGGTACAAATAAAGATAAGTTTGGGAATGTATATACAACCTTTTTAAACGGCATATTCTGCCGCGAGCCAAGAACATTAAACCAACTGGCCAGGGGCATTGTAGAAAACAACCTGCGGCTGGTGGCAGAGAGCCTGCTGTCAGTTAAAAAGGAAGCTGACAAAGCGTGGGCCAGTAGCAATGGTTTGAGTTTTTTTGAAGTGTTTATAGAAAAAATAGTTGTGGAGGTGGATAAATTGCTGGAAAAACAACTGGCTGAAGATATAAAAGTAGTGGGGCGCTGCATTGGCTATAATTTCAGCGATGACATAGCATTATTTACCAGCTTCAATAATGCCCCGGATGCTGCAGCCCTACGTCATGTAATGCGGGAAGCTTTTTTCAAGATGTATAAAAAAAGTGCTGCTCAAAAAAAGAACAGTGAAAAACAAACCCTGCTGGTGCCGGGAGAAAAACGGGTGGAAAACATCATTAACTCCATTAATGAAGAAAATATTGAAGCAGTTAAAGATACATTATTAATTTATGCCACCCTCTCTGCACTGCGCGGATATAAAGATAATAATGAAGAAACTAATACCCAAGTGGAGGTGCAGTAAATAATGCAAGTAAAATGTATTTGTTTAACCTGGCTGGCCAGGGCTGACCTAAGCAACTTGAATTCAGGTGAAGGCAGCGGCAACCTTACCGAGCTAAAAACCTACGACCGAGGGCGCAAACCTTACGTTTCCGGCCAAGCAACTCGCACTGCCCTTTTTGAAACCATGGCCCGCAGCCACCCGGAGCATTTTAAATGTACCGCAGAACTTCCCTGTGCAGATGTAGAAAACTGCTGGGGTTGTGACCTGCGCGGCTACCTTGCCACCGAAGAAGGAGTGGGTGGCGACCGCCGCTGGTCACCGCTGAAAGTTTCACCCGGTATGGGCCAAATACCAGCGGAAATAGTAACTGACCTGTTAACCAGGGCAAGTGTTGTGCAAAAAGAAGGTAAAGAGAGTAAAGACAATCGCATAGCCCATGTGCAGCTGACGGAAAATATTTATAAATTCAGCCTGGTAATAGATACAGCCAATGTGGGCAGGGTACAAGTGCCTAAGATCGAAGGCAAAGGGAATAAACAGCGCTTTGCCGGTTGGGATACTGCTGTTGATATTTCCCCGGAACAGAGAATAGAGAGAATTAATGCTGTTTTAGATGCGGTGTTTAATCTCAGCGGTTTTGCCAAGCAGGCCAGGGCCTCTGCTTCCATGGCCCCGGAAGTGATTTTAATATCCCTGCAGCCAACCTATAACCAGCGGGGAATTAAAGCCCTGGAATTAAATGCTGAAGGTGAAGTGAACCTGCAGAAACTGCAGTCTATGATAGAAGAACATAAAGCTATGGGCTGTGATGTACTCTTTGGCCATACCCCGGGGGTTGTAGCCAATGACCAGCAGTTAGTTGAACTGCTGGAAAAGCAAAATATTGAAATAATGCCTGTGTATGCTGCCTTTAACAAAGCAAAGAATATGCTGGCTGCAGGGGTGTGATTGCAGTGGAAGCAATTCTGGCTGCCCGCCTGGAAGTGCCCTACTGGTGTTCTTTCCGGGTACCTTACACGGTAAATGTTCATTTTACATACCCTGTACCGCCCATAACTACCCTTTACGGGCTGACAGCTGCTGCCCTGGGTTACCCGGCTGACTTTTTGGAACCTATGAAAGAATTGAAGTTTGGAATAGCGTTGGAAGACGAAGGTCAGACAGTGGAAACATACAGCAGGATTATTAAATGGGATCGGCGCTTCAGCGGATTGCGCACCTTGGTCATGAAACAGAAACTTTACCAACCTGTTTTCTGCATGTATATAGGCGGAAGCAGGGAGCGAATAGAAGATATTGCCTCTGCGCTGCAAAACCCTGCTTTTCCTCTTTTTATTGGGGAGTCCGATGATGTGGTGGAAGTGACCGGAGTAACCATTTTTCCGGCTGAACAAGTGGAAACAGATATATTGGAATGCTGTGTACCCACCGAATGCGGGCAGGTTGTAAGTGAAGGTGCCACTGTGGTGCATTTGCCAGTGGGCTTTCAAACCGGCGGCAGGGGAAAATGGACAGGGGTACAGTACAGAGATTATTATGTAGCCAATCAAGTGCAGCTGCAAAGCAGTGTTACAGCCAATAAAGTGGGAAACAAAAGGGTGATTCTGCTTTGATTAAAGAACTAAAAGCTAAACCCAGGCAAACACTGTACGGGCATATGAAAGACTGCCTTTCAGTTTGGCAATTATTCTTACGCTGGCACCAGCCTGCCTGGGAAACAGCCGTGACCCGGCTGGGTTACAACCCAGGTTTAGCCATTAATATACTTACTGCAGCGGTGTATGCCCATGACTTAGGTAAAGCTACGATAAAATGGCAGCAGTACTTGGACACAGGGCAGGGGCGCATTACCCATGCCCTGTTTTCCATGTTAATGTTAAAAGACATTTTGCAGCCGGAACTGCAGGACAAAGAAGAATCAAAGGCGGCTTTGCTGGCGGTGTTGGCCCATCATGGCATGCTTTACCATGGTGCGTTTGCCGGTGAAAGGGCTAACAGCCTAGGAAAACAGGATATACCCGTTAGTGAAGTTAACAAAATACTGCAGCATCTGCCGGGGTTTGAAAGTGTTCTTACACCGCTTACGGCAGACAACTGCACTGGAAGCCAGGGAGCCAGGGAGATAAACCGTCTGCGCCGCCATGTAGAAGAAATGGATCCAGAGGCTAAACTGCGATTTAAAGGATTATATACAATGTTTTTATCTGCACTGCAGTTGTGTGATAACGAGGCCAGCTGCCAGTATCAGGCTGTTATAGATACTAAGCCAGAGCAGGTACTAGGGCCGGTGCTGCAGCAAAACACTGCACTGCGTTATGTTAGCAGGCCGGAAAAAGCTTTTTCCTCTTTCATGCAGAGCAGCCCGGGAACTTCTCCCAATAACCTGCAGCTGGCGGTAAGCGGTGCAGAAAAACCTTACATTATATTACAAGCCGGCTGCGGCAGCGGAAAGACCGCTGCTGCCCTGCACTATGCTTCCTCCCTTTATCGTAAAGGGGCCATTAACCGGGTGATAATCACACTGCCCACCCGCTTTACCACCAACTCCATGTACTGGGATTTTAGTCAAAGCTATGGGTTGGGCACAGAACACACCGGGATATTCCACGGGGAAATGGAGTCTGTGCTTTTTAATACAGGTATTAATGAAGCCAATAAAGAAAAAGACCGGCACATTAGTGATTTGAAATTTGAGCACAGCTTTTTTAACCGCCCGGTGAACGTGTGTACCGTTGACCACCTGCTGTATTCTCTGCTGCATTGTCATAAATATGCTGATAGAGCCTTTGGCAATTTAATGTCTTCTGCTGTTATTTTTGATGAGATACATTTTTATGATCAATACACTTTAAAAAAGATAGGCCAGTGCCTGCAGCTGCTGCGCCAACTGAATGTGCCGCACATGGTGATGAGTGCCACTATTCCCAAGTCTATTGTCCAGTATTTAAAGGAAGAAGCACAGTGGGACAATGTGGATTACCATTTTATTCGCCAGCAGGACAATGATGAAGCCGTTAGCCATGAGCCCTTTACCATAACTAAAATGACCGGCCCAATGATTGAGGATACTAATGTTTCTAAGGAACTGCTATCCCTGGTACAGAAAAACATTAACCTGCGGCAGATGGTGGTGGTAAACCAGGTGGAAAGGGCTAAAACCGTTGCCCTAGAATTGAGCCGCACTTTGCAGGGGGTTAACATTATCTGCTACCATTCAGAATTCACTAGGCAGGATAGAGATGAAAAAGAGAGAATAATCCGTACCTTATTTAAACCGGTGGCAGAGAGAACTGCCGGCGAAATAGAAATGCTCTTAAGGAAAGGGTATTCCAACACCAGCCAGGTGATACTGGTCAGCACTCAGGTGTGTGAAATGAGTTTAAACATCAGTGCTGATGTAATGTACAGTGAAATTGCTCCCGTTGACGCTGTGGTGCAGCGGGGTGGTCGCCTGCACAGGCGTGGCAAGCACTGGCGGGCAGAAACCTGCCGCTGCCCCCGCTGTGAGGAACTACCTGCAGACCACCACTACCAGCTGTATTTATTTCCCCTGCATTGGGATGATACCAAAAGCCACCTGCCATACCGGGGTGAAGTAAATGGCAAACCACTGCTGCAGCAAAGCTGGAATATCATTGGAGAAGTTTACTCCTTTTCCAAGGCTGTAGACTGGGTGGATGAATTATACCCAGAGCCACCGGAAATGCAGGACCAGGAAATGATGAAGTTCATTATAGAAGATGCTGTTTTTGGCCGCAGGCCCCGGGACAGGTTTGGGAATGATTACGGTGATACAAGTTCCGGCTCATTTAAAGTACGCCGCAGTGACACTGCGGCGGTAACAGTGGTGCCTGCTTCGCTGCTGCCGGAAGGGAGTTATGACCCGGTGCAGTTGGTGAAGGATTGTGGTGTAAGAGTGTCTTTGTCTAAGCTTTATTGGAAAAAAGAGAACTGGGCTGTTAAAGAGGTGCAGCACAACGGGGAGAAGTATATATTAAACGTGCTCAACCTTCCCTATACTTGGGATGTGGGGTTTCAGTACCAGTATAAGTTTAAGAGCTAAGGAACATATATTTTTCACAAGGAGATAAAATATAAGAAACTAATTATCAGTTATGATATGGGTCAAATTTTATAATACTATAGAAATTCGAGCATCGCTGGTGTGCACAAAACCCCGGGGATGCTCGAATTTTAAAAACCCTTTAAAATCAAGGGTTTCAGGGTTTACAAGTTTTAAATATTGGTGTAAAATGGTAAAAAGCAGGGTTAAAAATGTTGATGCTCGAAAACTAGCTTTTCAGCCCTTGGGGCACAAGGGTTCTAGGGCACGCCCTTAAAACAAAAATAATTCCCTCTGGGAATTGAAAC
>JACDOL010000064.1 GCA_017656165.1 Desulfotomaculum sp. | reverse complement strand
ATTTAATCAGCAAGCCGCTCAGCTAATAATTCTACCACGTGTTTAGTCTTAATATCTGAATTCTTCTTATCTAAGCCGCCGCCAATCTGCATCATACATCCGGGACAGGCACAGCTTAAAGTATCTGCTTTAGTGTTAATAATGTCATCTAATTTAGCATCTAAAATCGGTTTAGACAGTTCAGGGAAACGGATGGAGTATGAACCACCGAATCCGCAGCAGCGATCAGGCCATTTCATTTCTACTAATTCCATGCCAGCTTCTTTAATAAGCTGACGGGGTTCTTCGTAAACACCCAAGTTTCGTCTCAGGTGGCAGGAGTCGTGATAAGTTACAGTTTCACTGCCGACAGATTTAAAGTTAAGTTTCTTACCATTATCAGTATGCTTAGCAACAAATTCAATGAAATCATATACTTTGTCAGCGAACTTCTTAGCTCTATCTGCCCATTGTGGGTCATCTTCTAATAGTTCAACAAATTCTTTTTTCAGAGAAGCAGTACATGTGGGGCATACAGTTACTACATAGTCCACGCCTGCTTTTTCAAAGGCTTCAATGTTCTGCTTAGCAAGCCTTCTATGAGCCTCTGTAGCACCCAGGTGTCCTGCTGGGACGCCGCAGCATGTCTGCTCCAGTGGATATACCAGTTCCATATCCATATTCTTTAATACCTTGTTGGCTGCTTTACCAAGGTCAGGGTATACAAAGTCAACCAGGCATCCCCCAAAGAAACCAACTTTAGCTTTAGATTTCTTTGGTTTAGGCAGCTTATGCAGCTGGTTACGGAAAGGTTCATCTGCCAATGCTGGCAGGCTGCGGCCATCTGTTAAACCGGCCAAGAATAACGGCAGGTGCCTGATTTTGTTGTCGCTTACAAATGGTTTTTGTGCTTTGCTGCCAACCTTAAGCATACTGTGGAACAGTTTCCTGTTCGGTAATACAGTATTAAGCAGGAATTTCTGGCTGGCCGGCATGCCTTTTTTAGCTGTTACCCTGTTGCGCAGTTCCAAAATTAATTTTGGAATATCTATTTTACCGGGACATACTTCTTTACAGCGTTCGCAGCCAATACACAGGTTTTGTAATTCACCTGCTTCATCGAATTCATTAAAGAATGCAGTTAAAATAGTTCCAATACCACCGGTATAAACGCTTCCGTATACGTGTCCGCCTACCAGTGCAAAAATGGGGCAGACGTTTAAGCAGGATGCACATCGTATACACTGCAGTGCTTCCTTAAACAGCGGGTCTTCTTTCATTTTTGTACGGCCGTTGTCCATGAGAACGATGTGCATTTCTTTAGGTCCAATAGAACCGTCAGGCAGATTTGCAGGAGTAGAACCGGTGATCATGGTTACATAACTGGTTAAGTGCTGGCCGGTAGCACTCCTTGGCAAGCATTCCAGCACAGCCCCGATATCGGTAAACTTTTCAACCAGCTTTTCCATACCCACCAGTGCCACATGTATCGGGGGCAGGGTGGTGGTTAAGCGTGCGTTACCTTCATTAGTAACAATGGCAATGGTACCGGTTTCAGCAACAGCTACATTAGCCCCGGAAATACCCATCCCGGCCTTTAGAAACTTTTCCCGCAGTTCCTGCCTGGCTACTTGAACCAGTTGAGGAATGTCATCACTAAGCTGCTGATTGGTTTCTTTTGAGAAATATTCTGCAACTTCCTGCCTGGTCATATGGATTGCTGGCATGACCATATGAGAAGGACGCTGGCCAGCAAGCTGAATAATCCACTCGCCCAAGTCCGTTTCTGCTGCAGTAATACCGTGCTCTTCCAGGTAATGATTGAGGTGAATTTCCTCGGAAGCCATTGATTTTGACTTAACAACCAATTCTACATTATTGGCTTTAGCCACATCTAAGATATATTTTTTGGCTTCCTCGGCGGTTTTTGCAATGAAAACCTTAGCTCCCCTGGCCTCAGCATTTTTCTTAAATTGTTGAGCCAGCTCTTCCATTCTTTGAGCAGAAGAACTTTTCCGCTCGGCAATTTTATGACGGAGCTGCTCAAAATCCCTACCTTCATATGCTTTAGCGCGTGCACCAACGTATGCATCAGCAAAACGTCCTAATGCTCCGCGCAGATTCTGGTCATTAAGAGCTTTATTAATCTTGGCTTTCATGTTACTCATCGGAGTCACCTCCTGGATTATCAACAAAAATTACCTGAAGTATTGCTGGACCGTGTACGCCAATGGTCAGGACGCGTTCAATGTCAGCAGTACGGCTGGGACCAGTTATAAAGGCCATATAGCCTGGTATGTTATCTTTGTTGGCATCAATTTTGGCAATGGCATCTAAAAGGTTAGGTACCAGGGATTCAGTTTTTACCAGGGCAATATGGGTATGGGGCAGCATAGAAACCAGCCGCTTGTTTAGGTCTGTGCAGTCCTGCTGCAGGCTTCCTATTTCAGCTACAGCCATATCCAATTCAGATAGACCTACATCTGCGTTTTCTGCATGTTTCCGTAAATCTTCAGTTTGTACTTCAATTTTTAAATTTGCATACTCAAGGCACTTATCAACCATGGGGGAAGAGGCGGCAGCCAATTTTTTGGCGCCGCCTTCTTCAACCAGAGTTGATAAGAGTGAGCCTGCTTCTTTTAAATCCTTTACCCTGTAGACTTGGGCAGAAACAGCTTCTGCAGCTTTTTTAAACTGTTCATAAAGCTTATTGTAATCTGCCACTCTTATCCCCTCTTTCTTTTCGTTATCTTTTATAGTTTTATATCATAGGTTTAATAAGCTTCTGCTAGAAGTTCCACTGTGTGCTTTACTGTTTGAGGGAGATCCTCCTGGGCTATGCCATCAGTAAGCTGCATGCGGCAGGAACCGCATCCTGTAACCAGGATATCGGCACCTGTTGATTTTACATCCTCCAGTTTATGCTTCAGTACCTGGTATGACAGGTCATAATGAGTTAAACTAAATGAACCGGCACCTCCACAGCAGCGATCAGGCTGTTTTAGGGGGTTATACTTGATACCGGGGATGGATGTAATTAATTCAATCTGCTGGCTGCCTGCATTCATCCCACGTCCAATGTGGCATGGTATATGATAAGTTACAGTTTTATTGACGGGTTTTAAAGCAGTCTTATCTATTTTAATAACATCAATTAAGAACTGAGCAAAATCATAAGTTTTTTCTGCTAGTTTCTCAGCCTTTTCCCCGTATTCAGGATCATCCTTTAAAAGTTCCGGGTAATGTTTACTAAAAGACTCACCACAGGTACCGCATACTGTAATAATTGCGTCTACATCCAGTTTGCTGAAAATATTAACGTGGGACCTGGCCATTTCAGTGGCAGTTTCTGCATCACCATGCAGCAGCACGGGAACACCACAGCAGTGCTGTTTCTTGGGTACAACCACTTCTACATTGTTATGTTTCATAACTTTCAGCAGAGCTTCTCCAACTTGAGGGTAAATGAAATTAGTGGTACACCCTGTGAAAAAGGCTACCCTCATCTTAGGTTTGTCAACCTTATTAACTTCGGCAGCGGTGGACAAGAAAGACCTATCTGCCAGTTTAGGCAGTACACGGCGCAGTTCCAACCCGCTGACAGGGTAACGAGGACTCATTCCTTTATCAGTTTGTTTAAAGAATAAACCTTGGGTTTTAGCACCAAGAGCCATACCTGTTTTAAATAAGCCAGGAGAGGATAATCCTTTAAAAATAACGCTCTTTATGAAGGGTAAACCGCGTTCTTTAACCAGCTTGGCCCGAGCGGCAAGAACAATTTTGTCCGGCTGTACACCGCAGGGGCAGTTAGCAGCGCAGGCTTTACAGGTGAGGCATGTTTCAAAAATTTTTGCTAAATCTTTAGTATACTGGAGCTCACCTTTTAATACTGCATCTGCTAATTTTACCTTACCCCGGGCAACGGCACCTTCTGATTTTGTTTCCTTGTATAGAGGGCAAACGGCCTGGCAGTTACCGCATCTCATACATTTAATTATTTCATTTTCTATTTCAGGGTAATTCTTTAAATAGCTCATAATTCTGCCCCCTTAATTAGATACCATTTTTCCAGGATTTAAGATACCTTCAGGGTCAAGTGCATTCTTAATTTTACGCAGTACGTCTATGCCGCTTTCACCCAGCTCCCATTTCAAGAAGCGTGCCTTGGCCATACCAATGCCGTGCTCTCCTGACAGAGTGCCGCCCAGCTCCAGGGCTTTCTTAAAGATATCGTCTACAGCCTTGTGTACTCTTTCCATTTCCTCTTTATCTCTGGCGTCGGTTAAGATAGTGGGGTGCAGGTTGCCATCACCGGCATGTCCGAAGGTACCAATGTTTAAGTTATATTTTTGTGCAATTTCTTCAATTGCTACCAGCATTTCAGTAATTTTGCTGCGCGGTACGGTTGCATCTTCCAGGACAGTAGTGGGCTTAAGCTGCGCCAGTGCCGGCAGTGCTGCCCTTCTTGCTGCCCACAGGTCTTCACGTTCCTTATCATCTTTAGCTTTCTTAATTTTACCGTTGTTTTCTTTTACAACATTAACTACTTTTTCTGCTTCTTTTTCTACAACCTCCGGGATGCCGTCAACTTCAATCAACAAAATTGCACGGGCATCGGTGGGAAGACCAACTTTAGCAAAATTCTCAACAGTGCGAATGGTAGCCTGGTCCATAATTTCCAAAGTGGCCGGAATTACCTTATTGGCTATAATACCTTTAATAGCATTACCTGCGTCCTCTAATTTGTCAAAAGTGGCCAGCATGGAAGCACGAGCTTCTGGTGCAGGAATCAAACGTACAATTATTTCAGTTATTATGCCTAATGTGCCCTCAGCACCGGTAAACAGCTTAACCAAGTCATAAGCAGTTACATTTTTAACAGTTTTGCCGCCAAATCTGGCCACTTGACCATCAGCTAATACAACTTCCAGGCCCATAACATAGTGCTTTGTCACACCATATTTTAAACCGCGCAGGCCGCCGGAACACTCCGATACACTTCCTCCCATGGTAGCAGTGGAAACTGTACCGGGATCTGGTGGATAAATTAACCCGTGAGGAGCAACTGCATTATTTAAATCCTGGATAATTACACCGGGCTGTACCACTGCAACCAGGTTGTCAGCATCAATTTCCAGTATTTTGTTCATTTTCAAAGTAGAGAGAACAATTCCACCTTCCAAGGGAATTGTTCCGCCGCTCAAGTTAGTACCTGATCCCCTGGGGTAGATGGGCATCTTGTGTTCCCGGGCAATGTTAACAACTTTTACTACGTCTTCAGTGCAGGTGGGAGTAACTACTACGTCTGGTAGCGGGTTTGGTAAATCTGGAGTAGCATCAAAGGAATAAGTTACCAGATCTTCATGTTTGGTAATAACATTTTCTTTACCTAGGGCTTTCTCCAGGGCCTCAATTGCCTGCTGCTTTGACATGGCTTTATCCTCCTCTTTAGATAAATGTTGTTAATTATAATCAAGCCCAAGGCCCTGGGCAGTAATACCCAGGGCTTTGGACTTTTTTAGCGTTGATACTTTAACATTTCTACTTTGTTACTTAATTAACAAAATGCATAGGCAAATTATAACATATTTCGAGGATTTTTTTACATATTTTTTATCATTAAAGCATGGTACCTGCTGCAAATCCACCATAGATAATTATTAGTGCCAGGATACCTACAGCTATGGCGTATACAGATGCCGGGATGAAGTTGCGGCGAATAATTACACCTTCTACACCAACCAGGCCAACCGTAGCACAGGCAGCAACAACGTTGTGTACGCAGACCATGTTACCAATAGCTCCGCCAACGTTTTGCAGGCCCAGAATTACCATACCGGACATTCCCAGCTGGTTAGCTACCTCATATTGGAATGAGGAGAACAGGATGTTTGATACGGTGTTTGAACCGGACATAAATGCACCCAGGATACCTACAAAGGGTGATACAATGGGCCATGCACTGCCAACAATTGCAGCAGTAGCTTTAGACATTGTAAGCATCATACCGTCTATGCCGTTAGTATTAACAGAGGACTGTACCATTACCTGAACCATTGCTACTGCAAACAGCAGGGCGATAGTGGCACCAGTGAGCTGCTTAAAGGTTCCAACCCAGGCTTCCTTAACTTTTTCAGCAGGCATTTTGTGTAAGAAAATAGTAATAATAGCTACTAATGTAAACGGTATAGTACCGGGCAGATAGAGGTACGGCAGGCTGTAATCAATACCCGAACCCATAATGTTTGACCAGGTTATTTTTTGTGCTGCCAAAATACCTTTTAATCCCAGGCTTGGGATACGGGTTGCTACCAGCAGCAGCGCAATTAATACATAAGGGGTCCAAGCCAGCCACAGGGGCATATTGCTTTCTTCTTCTTTTTCAGTATCTGCACTGCCACCCCAGTTGCTTTCCCACTGAGATTTTTCAGGGAAATCCCACTGATCTTTTGGTACTAAGAAACCACTTTTAGCTGCCAGCAGTACAATGGGCAGACCAATTAAAGCACCAACCAGTGAGGGGAATTCAGGTCCTAATGTTAAAGCAGTAATGATATAGGGAATAGTAAATGCTAATCCAGAGAAAATTGCAAATGGAGCAGCTGCTAAACCGTATTTAATTCCACGTTTCCCGTTGGGACCAAAGAATGCTGTCAGCATGCACAAAGCAAGCAGCGGTAAGAATGAACCTACAATTGCGTGCGGAATAGCACTCCATACACCAGCTTCCTGCAGGAATTGCAGGTAAGCACCCTCGCCAAGTTTTTCAACAACTGTTGCCTTCATGGCAGAACCAATACCACCGATAACTGGTGTACCTACAGCACCGAAACTGGTGGAAGTACTGTCAAATACAAGGGCAATCATTGCAGCGGCCAATGGAGGGAAACCAAGACCTACCATCAGCGGACCAGCTAAGGCTGCTGGAGTACCAAAACCTGCAGCGCCTTCAATGAATGAGCCGAACATCCAGCCCACAATAATAGCTTGAATCCGGCGGTCAGGTGTAATTCCATAGAAACCGCGGTTAATGGAAGCCATCGCTCCGCTTTTCTTCATGGTATTAAGAATTAAGATGGCACCAAAAATAATGATCAAGATATTAAAAGCAGATAGGAATCCGAAAGTTGTGGAAGCAATTACTCGCTTCAGTTCTACACCCCAAACTGAATATGCAATTACAGAAGCAATAATCCAGGCAAAGGGCATTACTCTTTTTGCAGGCCAGGAAAACACCGTCATCATTACAATGGTGAATAAAATTGGGACAAATGCTATTAAAGCCATAAGGTAAAGATTTTCCATAACTAGTCCTCCTTAAGATGTTTTAGTTTAAAACATGGGGGTAGTTAAGATGATATTCGCTGAATTGCTTAAATTATCAAGTAATTTCCGGCATTACTCAATCAACTGGTAAGTTAAAAAGCAACCTTTATTTCTTGTATATTATTCTATCTGTTATTTCTTCCAGGGAACTTACTCCGGTTAGGATCATGGCTTGTTTTAGCTGGTTGGTATAAGTGTCGATAATTAACTTCACACCCTCGGCACCTCCACCAAAGGCACCTACTACCAGTGGTCTACCAATTAGTACTGCATCAGCGCCAAGGGCCAGCAGCTTAATAACATCTGTGCCCGACCGCACACCGCCATCGGCTAGAATTGTAAGCTTGTCTCCAACAGCTTTAGCTATATCTGGCAGTACATCTGCTGCTCCCGGTGTATGGTCTAAAATGCGGCCGCCGTGGTTAGATACGACAATAGCCGCACACCCGGCTTCTGCAGCCATTTCTGCTTCATCAACTGTCATGATACCTTTTAATATGAAGGGTAATTTTGTTGCAGCAACTAGTTCCTTAATTTCTTCTGGGGTTTTAGGCCCTACTGGCTGTCCTTTTAAAGCCATAGTTACTAGACCAGCGCCATCGATATCTACTCCTACGGCTGCTGCTCCTGCTTCTTCAGCACCACGAATACGCTTTATAATTTCGTCTTGAGCCCGGGGCTTTATGATGGGGATACCCCAACCATTTTCTGCTTTAACGGCATCAACCCCTGAATCGTACATGGATGGGTCGGCACCATCACCGGTAAAACCTATTGAACCTGCATTCCGGCTTCCGGAAACAATCATACCGATAAACTCACGCTCACTGAGTGCACCACCCATGTTATAAGGGGTACCGGTCATGGGGGCTGCCAGTACCGGGGTGCTTAGATTCAGGCCAAACAACTTGCAGGTTGTGTCCACTTCTTTTGCGCTGTGAATGGTGCGCATATTCAATTTGAACCTGTTTAAAGCTTCCAGGTTAACTCTAAAAGCAGCACCGGTGCCGGTACCGCCCATTCCTGGAACTTCACCAGAACATGCGCGGCCGTCACAGACCGGACATACCCTGCAGTAACCTTTTAATTTTTTTCTGGCCTCTTCGCGGACAGTTTTTAAATCCACCTGTATTCCCTCCTTCTCTCTTAATATTATGATGGCAGTATGGTATGACCACCTTACTGCAAAAAAAATATTCAATAAATTTAGTTAAATTCCTGCTAAAAATTAATTTTTTTTTAATAAAAAATGTATCTTTTTGTTGAAAGAAGCTGTAAAGGTTTTAGCTAATTTAAAGTAAAATATATTCCATAAAAATTTTGATATTTACTATATAATTTTAATAGCGTGTAGATGACTTTTTTAAAATATATCGTCATATCTTAAATATAGCGGGTAAGATATAATATATGCTACAATTCAAACCAAATACTATTTATGATTAAAAACAACTGGGAGTATTTAGATATGAACAGTTATTATACTAATTATAATAATGAAGAAAGAGCAGTGCTGGTTGGTTTAGAAATTAGCCATCAAAAGGGAAAACTGCCGGCACTTCTAGATGATTTGAAAGGATTAGCTGAAACTGCGGGATTAAATGTGCTGGATGTGATTATACAAAAACGCAGCACACCGCATCCAGGAACTTTTTTTGGGCGGGGAAAAATACAGGAAATTTCTAACCGGTGTAGTGAATTAAATGCTGCTGTCCTGGTATGTGGTCATGAGTTAACCCCTGTTCAGCTGCGAAATTTAGAGAACCTGCTTAAAATAAAAGTTATTGACCGCACCCAACTAATTTTAGATATTTTTGCCCAGCGAGCACGTAGTAGAGAAGGTAAATTGCAGGTTGAGCTTGCTCAGCTGAATTACTTACTGCCAAGATTAACCGGAAAGGGTGAAGAAATGTCCCGCTTGGGAGCGGGCATTGGGACCAGGGGACCAGGGGAAACCAAACTGGAGACAGATAGAAGGCGAATAAGAAAGCGTATTTCTGATTTGAAAAGACAGCTTGCAGAAGTGCGAAAACACCGGAAACTGCACCGTAAAAAAAGATGTGGGATGCTTTTTCCTCTAGTAAGTTTAGTTGGATATACCAATGCAGGTAAAAGTACACTGCTAAATGCATTGACCGGTGCAGGTGTGTTGGCTGAGGATAAACTTTTTGCTACACTAGACCCGACCACAAGACGTGTTGTACTGCCAACAAATGATACAATACTAATGACTGATACAGTGGGGTTTATTCAAGATCTGCCACATCATTTAATTGCTGCTTTCCGTGCCACATTGGAAGAAGTGCTGGAGGCAGACCTTCTGCTGCATGTTGTTGATGCCAGTCATCCACAATTCGAAGATCAAATAAATGCGGTAGAAGAAGTGCTTAAGTCTTTAAAAACAGACCAGAAACCTGTAATTTTAGTCTTAAACAAAGTAGATAGCATTAATGATAAAATTATTATTAAAAGAGAATGGAAAAGAAATTATCTAGATACTGTTGAAATATCAGCTAAATATGGAAGGGGTCTTCAGAATCTACTGGCGAAAATATCTGCTGCTTTATCAGAAAGAAAAATATGTATTAACTTTTTAATTCCTTATGACCGGGTACCGGTAATTTCCCTGCTGCACCACCACGGGAAAGTGCTGAAAAAGGAATATAAAGAAGACGGTATTAAAATAGAAGTTATTATAGAAAAAGTTTGGGCAGATAGGGTGAAGAAAATAATAAAAAATGAGAATTATCAATCCTAACGCCGCTTGATGAGTATTAGAAGTCAGAAAAAAGGTCGGTACTAAAGTAACGCTCACCAGTATCAACTAAAAAAGTGAGAACGTTCTTTCCTATTTGCAGTGTTAATGGCATCGTCGTCTTTTACTAAAATCGTTCCATCCAGCAGCTTTAAGTTTAAATTTTCTGGTATAAAGCCGTCACCTATTCCTTGTATTTTATGGGCGCCTGGAGGGTTTCCGGATATCACTGCGGAACCAGTAGGTTCCACTGCATACACTTTTATTTGAGGGTATTGTTCTTTTAGTACGCTGGCAACCCCAGATATAGTACCTCCTGTTCCCACACCTGCCACCAGGGCATCGATGGGAAAGTCGCACTGTTCTATTATTTCCTGTG
This sequence comes from Desulfotomaculum sp., assembly GCA_017656165.1. Classification (GTDB taxonomy): domain Bacteria; phylum Bacillota; class Desulfotomaculia; order Desulfotomaculales; family Desulfohalotomaculaceae; genus Desulforadius. The sequence continues at coordinate 550 of JACDOL010000064.1, read as the reverse complement.
CCGTTGTGTTACGGTGATATTCCGGGTTCGCGGGGTTTTCAAATTGATTAGGCATCCAGGAATTTGGCGTTGATTGGGCGATTTCTTTAGCCTTTTTTACTGCTCCGCTAACATCCTGGTCAGCCGGTGTCACCACTACTTCTGCTCCGTAAGCTTTAATTAACTTACGCCTTTCAATGCTCATGTTTTCCGGCATTATAATAATTGTTCTATCCCCTCTTACAGCTCCTGCCATTGCCAGTGAAATACCTTGATTCCCACTTGTGGGTTCTGCAATGACAGTTTCGGGATTAATAATACCGCTTTTTTCAGCAGCCAAAAGCATACCAAGTGCTGTGCGGGATTTTGCGCTGCTACCCGGGTTAATAAACTCTACTTTTGCCAGAATGTTGGCAGTACAGTCATCTGCTGCCCGGTTAAGTTTTATTATTGGGGTATTTCCTATTGTTTCAAGTATGTTATTAAGAACTTTATTCATTATTTGCACCTGCCTAGTTATTAGTTATTCATTATACTAATAATATTATTCATTATAGAAAATAAAAATTTA
>JACDOL010000063.1 GCA_017656165.1 Desulfotomaculum sp. | reverse complement strand
GGCATATGCTGTCAGATGAACTCGTCATTGACTCTGGAAAAACAGCTGTATATCTCAAAGGACGGCCGGTAACTTTAACTGCTGCAGAATACAGGCTGCTGATGGGATTGGTTCGCAGTCATGGTAATTTTGTACCTAAAAATAAACTTTATTGTGAAACAGTTGACGATCATGCTGAATTAGGAAACGATACAGCCTTGAAGACTCACATAAGAAGGATTCGAGTTAAACTGGGGGATAACGGTAAAAACCCAAAATATATATTATGTCGTAAGGGATACGGGTACTGCCTTAACGAGGAAATTAAGGTCAGGGTCATTAATAAGTTACCATAAAGTTACCAGCACTGATACCATAACTTTACCATCCTGGCTCATACTGGAGAAAAAGACCAGGGGGGATTTGCATAATGAGCAGAAAAAGCGAAACAGCTGTTTTACTTCTTATGAAGCCCAAATACAGCCAGGGCAGTGGGGATATAACAGAACTGGTTACCACCGAGGGTAAGGTGCTGGAAGATAAGCGGGGGATACGCGGTGTACGTGCTGCACTGTGCAGGCAGTATGCTGTTGATTACTCTTCACTTAGAAGAAAATGTCGTGATATTTGCGGTCCGGGTGTAACCCCGCTGCTGCTGTCACCAGGTTATACCCTGGTACCGGTAAAAACCAGAGCAGCCATGTTTACTGGAGATCCCTGCTACGGCTATGTCAATTTAAGAGGTATTACTGAAGTACTTCCGGTAAATGAAGATATATATAAGGCTGAAATAAAAACCAACCAGGGCATTAGTATTAAATCATTAACTGCAGCCAAAACAGTAATAAATAATATTCGCCGAGCTGAACTGCTCCAGAAATGGCGCTGGCCTGGAGATGAATTGCACTACCAGCAGCGTCATGATTTGTTGAGACTGCTGTTAAAACTTATAAATTAATGAATCATATCAGGCAGGGTATTACACAATTTCTGTACTGCAACAGATTATTCAAAAAAATTACAACCTGCCTAAATATTAACCTGTAAGAAATAATAAGTTAATAAAGATAAACATATATATAAAATTAATAAAAATACTGTTTGCTGAAATACCGGAGAATTAAATAGCATAAAATTTTCTCCGGTTTTGTTATTCCAATTATATATTTCTTAAGGAGTAAAATTATGAAACTGTATGAATACATGGGTAAAGAATTATTTAAAAAATGCGGTATTCCGGTGCCGGTAGGAAAGGTATATTTCAGCAGTGATGATATTGAAGAGCTGGCTGCCCGTTTAGAAAATGTAGTAATTAAAGCACAAGTTCTGTCCGGAAAAAGGGGAAAAGCAGGAGGGATTAAATTTGCGTGTACGCCTAAAGAAGCTCAAAAAACAGCAGAAAAATTATTAAAAGTAAAGATAAACAATAACTCGGTAAGTGCAGTTTTGGTTGAAGAGAGATTAAGTATAGAAAAGGAGTATTATGCCGCTATAACAGTTGACGGGACAAAAAAATGTCCGCTATTAATTGTTTCTGCCAGCGGTGGGGTTGATATAGAAGATGTTGCTGAGGAAAGGGTAATTAAATTACCGCTGGACATACATATTGGTATGCAGCCTTATATAGCCAGGGAAGCAGCATGGCGTATAGGAATGGAAAAAGCCCTTATCCCTCAGTTTACTGGTATGATAATAAAGATGTACCAGCTGTTTAGAAATTACGACTGTGAACTGGTAGAAATTAATCCCCTGGCAGTATGTGATGGGAGACTTATTGCCGTTGATGCCAAAATTAATGTAGATGACGAGGCAAGATTTCGCTGCCCAGCTGACTTACCAGTTACTGAAGAAATTACAGAAAGAGAAAGAAAAGCACGGGACCTAGGTATTTCTTATGTGGAGTTGGACGGTGATATTGCTGTTATAGCCAATGGTGCCGGTATAACAATGTCTACGCTGGATTTAATCAGTCACTACGGTGGAAAACCGCGCAATTTTATGGATGTCGGGGGCGGTGCAACTACCGGTACCATGTTTAATGCCATAAAAATACTATTGTCTACAGGTCCTAAAGTTATTTTAGCCAACTTCTTCGGTGGCATTACACGCTGTAATGAGGTGGCCGGTGCCTTTGCCCAGGTAAAAGATAAAATTGGATTTTCAATGCCAGTGATAGTTCGACTGTCAGGTACTAACGATGAAGAAGGTATGCGCATTCTTGAAAGACATAATATAAAATATTACCGGAGTATTGATAAGGCAGTAATTAAGGCTGTTGGCATGGCAGCTGCTGGTGAGGAGGGCAGTATATAATTATATGGCCTTTATTATTAATAAAGATACCAAAGTGATGGTGCAGGGAATAACGGGATGCCAGGGAAAATTTCACACTGCACAAATGCTTGAATATGGGACAGAAGTGGTGGCCGGTGTTACCCCGGGAAAAGGCGGCAGGTACATAAACGGTGTACCGGTTTACAATACTGTATCAGAAGCTCTTTTAAATCATAAAATAGATGCCACAATTATATTTGTTCCTGCACCCGGTGTAAAAGATGCTGCCCTGGAAGCTATGAGCAGAGGGATAAAAACAGTGGTTATAATTACTGAGCACGTTCCTCTCCATGATGAACTGGATATAATAGCTTACGCCAGAAAAACTGGAATCTCTGTAATTGGTCCCAACACTTTTGGAGTTATTGTTCCTGGCCAGGGCAAAATAGGCATAATGCCGCATACCATATATAAACCGGGACCTGTTGGTATTGCTGCCAGGAGCGGAACGTTAAGTTATGAGATAGCGTTAAATTTAACTCAAGCAGGTTTTGGACAGTCTGCTGTAATTGGACTGGGTGGAGATAGGGTGGTTGGATTATCCTTTAGTGATGTTCTTTCCATATTTGAAACAGACCCACTGACAAGGGCAGTGGTGCTGGTGGGTGAGATTGGAGGTAATGCTGAAGAAGATGCAGCTGAATTTATCTCTAAAATGAATAAGCCGGTGGTGGCATTTATAGCCGGCAAAAGTGCACCCCGGGGGAAGCGGATGGGTCATGCTGGAGCTATAATAGAACAGGGCAGAGGATCTTTTACCAGCAAGGTAAAAATTTTATCTTCTGCCGGGGCCAATGTGGCCGAACTGCCATGGGAAATTCCAAATTTAGTGAGAGAATTATTAAATTAAATATAAGGTTAATAAACCCAGGAATTGTTCTGGGTTTATTTTTTTAAAAAAAACTTATAAACGTTACAAAAAATTTTTAATAAAGAAGCAGGAAATTAAAAAAAATTGTCGAAATGTATAAAAAGATTGAAAGTTTATCTTTCATGGGAGGGCATTTGTTTATAGATAAAGGCAATTTGACATTTAAAAAATTTGCAGGGGTAATTCATTTAAATAATTAGTTTTTTTGGAGGTGGGATTTTTGAATGAATTACAAAGAGAGGATATTCACCCAGTTATAAAATCTTTTATCCCTGTGGTAGAAGGCCTGGGTAAAACACTTGGCAGACATTATGAGATCGTGCTGCATGATCTTTCCAAAACAGAAAGTTCTATAGTAGCTATAGCTAACGGTCATGTTACAGGTAGAAATGTAGGTTCGCCGGCTACTGACTACCTGCTTGAGTTGGTAAATACGACTGATGCCGATAATAAAGATATGAATCTGAATTATATCACCCGAACTAAAGATGGCCGCAAGCTTAAATCATCTACGTATTTAATTAGAGATGAAAACGGCCAAATAATTGGAGCAATGTGCATAAATCTTGATTTAACTTGTGTAGATATGGCCCGTGAATTTTTAGATGAAGTAATTAAAGTGGAAAACAAGGAAACGCCTGAAAGCTTTCCTGAAGATGTAAGGGATTTCTTAAATATTATGATTGAAAGGGCCATGCAGCTTGTAAATAAACCTGTATCATTAATGAGTAAGGAAGATAAATTAAAAATCGTTGAGTTTTTGCAAAAGAATAAGGTATTTAACATTAAAGGTGCCGTTGATACAGTTGCAAAAGAACTGGGTGTATCGCGGTACACCATATACAACTACATAGATGAAGTTTCTGCTAAAATTTAAAATAATTTTTGTTTCATTAAAAACACATCTATGTCTGCCGGGTTTGCTCTAGAAATATAAATAACAGGTAATTATGCATCATTTAAACAATAAATATATAAACAGAGGTGGTAAACATGCTAGAAAAGAAATCTGTACAAACCAGTAAAAGTCCATCTGCCATTGGACCTTATTCCCAAGCCATTAAATTTGGCGACCTGGTTATAACCAGCGGTCAGATTCCACTTACACCCCAGGGAGAACTGGTGAGTGAAGATGTACAGGAACAAACTTACCAGTGCCTGGAAAATATTAAAAATATTTTAGAAGAAGCAGGCACAAGTATGGACAATGTGGTAAAAACTACAGTTTTCATTAGTGATATGAATGATTTCCCCAAAGTTAATGAGGTTTATGCTAAGTTTTTTAATGAACCATATCCGGCACGCAGCTGTGTTCAAGTGGCCAGGCTGCCGAAGGATGTTAAGGTTGAAATAGAAGCTGTGGCATTACTAACTAAATAGAACTACTAGAACTATAATATAAAAGGCTATCATCTGGAAACGGATGATAGCCTTTAGTTCACTATTTTAGTGCAGCCGGCTCGTTCAAGTATATGGCCCGGCGTGTTTTCAAAGTGTAATGCCTTGACGGTGATAAGAGCGAAGTTTTTTTAATTTTATTAATACCAGGGGTTAAGGCGGCGCAGGTCTAACAAATCTGCCGCCCATAAAACGACAATAAAACCTATTATATTTAAACCCAGGCTGTGCAGCAGGCTCCAATTAATATATTGGAAGTAACCAAGCCTAATAGCTGCCCATTCAACAAATAAAAATATAACTGCAAATCCCACTGTGAAAAGCAGTTTTAAAAATCCTTTGACAGGTACAAATCGTGCCAGCAGCATGCCATTGGCAAAGTTTGCAATAATATAAAAAATTGGAACACCTTTATAAGCGTTTGCTGCACTATTAAACTGAAAGGCATTTAAATTTACCAGGGTCACATCCAGCATTAGTGTAACGACAACTGCAGCGGCACCCGCGGGCCACATTTTATTGATACCTGGATTGCGCACCAGGAGCAATGCCAACCCCCATGAAATAAGCATTAGTATCAACCAGGGCAAGGGTGTTCACCCCTTATTATTTAGATAATATTAGCTAGTGTACTGCCTGTAAAACCTCAGCTTTGAACTTGTCAAAACCTACACGTTCTATAGTTCCTCCAATGCGCTCATTTTTCTTAGCATTTGTTTTGTACCACTCAATGCTGCGATCTAAAAGCCTTAATCCTTCTTCTTCAGTAATGTTTTCAGCTATTTTTTGCCCGAAGCGAGGGTTTATTCCCCCGTTACCTCCAACATATACACTCCATCCCTTGGGTGTACCCATGAAACCAAAATCATTAATTAAAGTATCCATACATTTTCTCGGGCAGCCGCTCACACTAATTTTAAATTTGCTGGGCAGGGTCATTCCATGGTATTTTTTGTCAATTTTACCCCCGAGACCACTGAATCTTGAAGGCCCCGCTTACAGAAGGTAGTTCCGGGGCAGAATTTAATTCTGCGAACGCACAGCCCGATTGCAGCTCCCGGGTCTATACCCAAATCTCTCCAGGCTGAATCTATTTCCTCCTCTTTTAGTCCTACCAGAGCGATGCGCTGGGCTGATGTTATTTTTAAAGCAGGAAGGTTATACTTTTTAGCAGCATTGGCAATTTTTATTAATAAATCTGGATCAGTGATTACCCCCCGGGAATGTGAGGTGCTATGGCATAAGATCCGTCACGCTGCAAAATTGCACCTTTTTCCAGTCATAAGTATTGATAATTATTTTATATAGTTGCCCAAAAAAACAATAGTTATAAGATATTGGTGCAGGCTTTTTAGAATTACTGTCAAATTATTAGAAAAAAATAAATTAGGGAGGTTTAAGCGGTGAAAATAACTTTTTTAGGTCATGCTGGATTTATTTTAGAGGGCACTTCTACTAAAGTAGTGATAGATCCATTTATTACTGGAAATCCCACCGCTAAAGCTGATGTTAAAAATATCCAGGCAGATTATATTCTTGTTACTCACGGCCATGGCGACCACCTGGGTGATGCTGTTAAAATTGCCAGGCAGAACGACTCAATGGTAGTTAGTGTATTTGAAGTAGCAAACTACTGCATGCGCAAAGGGGTAAAAGCTCACCCCATGCACATTGGGGGAAGTCATAATTTTGGTGACATTAAAATTAAATTAACCCAGGCACTGCATGGAAGTTCAATTGGCGGCGAGTCTGGACCAGCGGAGTACCTAGGCAATCCCTGTGGGTTTATAGTTGAACTGGATGGCATCAAAATATATCATGCCGGCGATACCGGGCTGTTTGGTGACATGGAGTTGATCGGAAGGCTAAATAACCTTGATGCTGCACTGCTGCCCATTGGTGATAATTTCACCATGGGTATTGACGATGCAGTGGAGGCAGTAAAAATGTTAAACCCCAGGATAGTTATACCTATGCATTACAACACCTTTCCGCTTATTGAACAGGACCCGGAGGACTTTAAACAAAAGGTAGATAGTACGAATTCAGCTAAAGTTATAATTTTAAATCCCGGAGAGGAATACCATATCAGTAATAACTAGTAATATGAATGCAAATAAGGACGCATCAAGGCGTCCTTATTTACTGTATTTACCGTCCAGGTATTTTACTGCATTTAATGCCGCTACCTGTCCTTCACCGACAGCTTTGGCCAGCTGGTGGGGTTGACCGGTATTGTCACCTGCGGCGTATAAGCCGGGTATGTTGGTGGATAAGCTGCGGTTAATTTTTACTGCTCCATCTTCTATATCCAGTCCAGGAACCAGCTTATCCGGCAGTACAGAATCGCGGGTAATAAAAACTCCTTCCACATCCAGTGTGCGATCTTCCAATTTTAGACCTGAGACCAGTGTCTCTCCTTCTATTGATTTAGGTTTTGAATTTTCAATAACTTCAACATTGTTGTGTACATGAAGGTGATTTTTTGGGTTTTCTTTGTAAAGTGGAAGCAGGTAAACTTTTTCACATATTTCAGCCAGGTAATTGGCTTCTTCAACCCCTTCATGTGTGTAGGCAAGCACTGCCACCCTGCGGTTTTTATAAAGCCCCCCGTCGCAGGTGGCACAGTAGCTTACTCCTAATCCCAGTTTTTCATCTTCTCCTGGCAGCAGCTGAGCAACGCCCACACCTGTGGCCAGTATTACTGCCCGGGCATTATAAACTTTTTCTTTTGTTTGAACAGCAAAATCATTTTCCTGCGGCACTATGGCAGTTACTCTGCTTTTTAAGATTTCAATTCCCATGGCTTGAACATGGCTTAAAAATTTTTTTCTTAATTCTTCCCCGCTGATACTGTGAAAACCAAGGTAATTATTAATGTGAGGTGCCTTGTGCAGTTTTGGGGTGCAGAATTCGGAGCCTAAAAAAACAATCTCTTTACCTCTGACCCTGGCATTAATTGCTGCAGACATTCCAGCTGGACCACAGCCAATAATTGCTATATCACAGTTATGCTCATCCATTAATTAACACCTCCAAGCATTATTATTATGCTGGAGGTAAACTGCAATTATTCCTTTTATAACCGGTTTCTTATTATTTTTAATTCTGTCCCGCAGTTCCCAATATATGTAATTGTTATGTAAACCTGAACACCGCTCGGCATAATTGTATTTTCGGTTAAAGTGCTTTTAATAATTGATATCCATTCACCCGGCGTATAAGCAGGCGGGAGAGGTAAGTCAATGAAAATTATGCCGCTGCGGTTAGGCAGTCTGTTTAGCGATGCTGAAAGTGCCGGCGGCAGTATAGAGGTCAGTTGGTTAGTATTTGTAATAGTTGGTACAGTGACTGCAACCGCCAATTCCTCCGGTTTATGCAGAACAAAATCCGGCTCGTCTATTCCAGTAAATAATGTTAATTCTGCTCCCTGCCTAACATATTCTGCGGCTGTATTTAAACGGCAGCACAAATGAAAAAAAGATTTTTTATCTTTTTTTAGAAACGGAAGCTGGGAGTTAAAGCCTGTGGTATTAACCAGGGTTTGAAGGTCTGAAACAAGCCGTACCAGGCGAAGTGTTGATTCTGAAACTACAAAACTTCCGGTGAGCTGGCTGTAGCCCAATTCATCGCTGGCTTTCAGCCACCAGCTTGCCAGTAATGGAATGTTATCCTGGTTTGACCTGCCGTGATTATCTCTTATATTATGTACCCAATCTTCCATCCAATTTTGCCCTACAATTTTTTCTATTTGAGCTATTGAGTTTTGCACCTGATTGAGAGTAATAATAGACACCTGCATCACCGACCTTTCTCCAATGGATACTATTTTAATTCAAGGAAATAAATGCTATTATATCAAAGAAGCGGGGGTACAGATTATGAAAATTAAAGTAAAAAAATTATATAATATTTTAGTAAATTATGAAAGTGCAGTGGTAGCATTTTCTGGCGGGACAGACAGCACAATGCTGCTGGCGGCAGCAAAAAGAGTTCTGGGAGATAATGTGCTGGCTGTTACGGCAGTATCAGAAACATTTCCCAGGCAAGAAATGAACCGGGCAAAGAATCTTTCTTCAATGCTGGGTGTGAAACACGTTGTGGTTGAGAGTAATGAATTAAATTACCAGCCTTTTGTTATCAATAAACCTGATCGTTGTTATCACTGCAAGTACCTGCGGCTAAAAATGTTAAAAGAAATTGCCCAAAAAAGAGGTTATAAAGCAGTTATAGAAGGGTCGAACCTGGACGATAACAATGATTACCGCCCGGGAATGAAGGCCGTTTCCCAGCTGGATGTTAAAAGTCCTCTTAGAGAAGCCGGTTTCACAAAAAAAGAAATAAGGGAAGTATCTAAAATGTGGGGACTGCCTACCTGGAATATTCCCTCTCAATCCTGCCTGGCCACCAGGATATCGTACGGGCAGGAAATTACACCCCAGCGTTTGAGGCGGATAGAAAAAGCAGAGGAACTGCTTTTAAATTTAGGTTTTAGGCAGGTTAGAGTAAGGGATCACGGCGGAATAGCACGGATAGAAATTGAAGCTGCCCAGTTTGATAAACTGGTATTTAGCAGTCAATACATACATAGAGAAATAAACAGCCTTGGATTTAAGTATGTAACCTTAGACTTAAATGGTTTCGACAGCGGGAGTATGAATAAAGATGTCATAAGTTCTTCTTAGGATGGTGGAAAATGAATCAGGAACAGCTGCAAGAACTGCTGAAAAGTGTTAAAAAAGGTGAAATTAGTATAGAAGAGGCGTCAGCCAAAATTAAACATATCCCTTATGAAGACCTGGGATTTGCCAAAGTAGATCACCACCGGGGCCTGCGCCGGGGTTTTTCTGAAGTGATATACTGTGCAGGAAAAACAGTGGAGCAGGTTTCCTCAATTTTTCAGAGTCTGGCATCTAAAGGGAACAACGTTTTGGCTACCCGCGCCACTGAAGATATGTATATTGAAGTGAAAAAAAATTACCCTGATGCCAAATATTACCCTGTTCCCAGGATGATTGCTTTATACCAGGGAAAACAAAAACAGGTGGGCAGTATACTTGTAATATGTGCTGGCACATCTGATCTCCCGGTGGCAGAAGAAGCAGCCATAACTGCTGAAGTTATGGGTAATAAAGTAGAGCGGCTGTATGATGTGGGAGTGGCAGGTCTTCACCGCCTGCTGCTTAACATTAAACTGATGGAAAAAGCCAGGGTTCTGGTAGTAGTGGCAGGTATGGAAGGAGCACTTTCCAGTGTGGTGGGAGGGCTGGTTGAGAAGCCAGTGGTGGCAGTTCCCACCAGTGTCGGTTATGGAGCTAATTTCAACGGTTTAGCGGCTCTATTAACTATGTTAAACAGCTGCAGTCCAGGAATAACCGTTGTTAATATTGATAATGGCTTTGGCGCCGGTTATGCGGCATCATTAATTAATAAGTTAGGAGAGATAAAAGAATGAAAGTAGCGTATTTTGACTGCTTTTCAGGTGCAGCCGGTGACATGATAGTAGGTGCACTTTTAGATGCTGGATTGTCATTAGAAGAACTTAACTCTGAACTAAATAAACTGAATATTCACGGTTGGAAAGTTACAGCAGAAAAAGTAAGCAAACATGGAATTACCGGAACAAAATTTAATGTAATCTTGGACCATGACCATACTCATCATCATAACCATCATCACCGAAATATACATGATATTAAAAAAATAATTGCCAGCAGCACCCTGGATGAACCGGTAAAAGACATGGCTCTAAAAATATTTGAAAAACTGGCTCTGGCTGAGGCAAAAGTTCACGGCACAACCATAGATAATATACATTTTCATGAAGTAGGGGCACTGGATTCTATTATAGATATAGTAGGAACAGCTGTTGGCCTTTACAAACTGGGAATTGACAAAGTAATTTCATCGCCCCTGGTTACCGGCACAGGTTTTGTACAATGTGCACACGGTACTATTCCGGTTCCTGCCCCTGCCACAGTTGAACTTTTAAAAGGAATCCCTTACAGGCATGGAGATATCAAAGAAGAATTGGTAACTCCAACAGGTGCAGCAGTATTGGCGGCACTGTGTACAGAATTTAAGCCAATGCCGCAGATGATTACCAGTACTGTTGGATATGGCGGGGGGACAAAGGATCTTCCCGTTCCCAATTTTATAAGGGTTCATATCGGTGAGCTGGCAGATACATGTTGTGACCAGGAAAAATGCATTGATACAGTAAGGGTGATAGAAACAAATATTGATGATATGAACCCCGAGTTATACTCGTTTGTTACCAACCGGCTTATGAAAAAAGGAGCATTGGATGTATATATTTCCCAGGTGATAATGAAAAAGGGAAGGCCTGGATGTGTTCTTCATGTTTTAGCCCCCCCGGAATTGGAGGAACAGTTGGGGCAGGTGATTCTTCATGAAACCACATCTATTGGCTACCGCAGTTATTCAGCACGGCGCAGGATGCTGGAAAGAAAAATTATACCTGTTGAGACCAGTTACGGTGTAATTAGAGTAAAGGCTGCTTATCAAAATGGAAAATTAATAAATGCTGCTCCAGAGTATGAAGATTGTATAAAAGCTGCCAATACTTATGGGAAGCAAGTAAAAAATATATATAATAAGGCGATAGAGGAATTTGCTAAAAAGAAATCGAATTTATAATTTTACAAGTTCTGCAGTTAACCTGGAAATGCAGTGTAGACCCTCTATGTAAATACTAGATTTTTGATTTTTTATCATAATTTCATACA
>JACDOL010000062.1 GCA_017656165.1 Desulfotomaculum sp. | reverse complement strand
ATTAGTATACTGATGTATGCCCAGGGTGTCAAGAAATATTTAGTTAAAAAAATGTTAATAATTTTCGTTATTAATTATGCTGCCGCATTATTTTGTTTGTGCTTATTAATTAAACCGCTAATAATTGGAAAAACAACAGAAACTGCCGCTGCCACTAACAGCACTGCTGATATGGGGCTGTGGAAAAATACGCTCCAATCACCTCCGGAAATAACCAGAGAACGCCGCATTTCTTGTTCGGCCAAACCACCCAGCACCAGACCTAAAATAACCGGCGCCAGCGGGAAGTTGTATTTTTCCATTACATAGCCCACAACACCAAAAATCATAGTCAGCCAAACATCCAGCAGGTTGTTGCGGATAGCAAAGGAACCAACTATACATAAGAGCAAAATAATGGGGCCAAGAACTGCATAAGGTATCCGGATAATATTGGAAAAAACAGTGATAAAGGGCTTAGCGATAAATAGTATCAGGAAGTTGCACAAAAACAGTCCGGCAAAAATTGTGTATACCAGGTGGGTCTGCTCGGTAAACATCAGCGGGCCGGGCTTAATGCCATGCAGGATAAATGCACCTAAAATCACCGCAGTGGTAGCACTGCCTGGAATACCCAATGCCAATAGTGGTACCATGGCACCATTAGCCGCAGCGTTGTTGGCTGACTCTGGTGCAGCAATCCCCTCGGGAATCCCCGTACCAAACTTATCTTTGTCTTTTGACCAGCGTACAGCTTCACTGTAGCTAACCATCGAAGCTGTAGTGGCTCCAATGCCGGGTAAAATACCAATGGCTGTCCCAATCAGGGAGGATCTGACTATGGTTGTTGACAATCTTTTTATCAAGCCTAGGCTGGGTAGTTGTGACTTTACTCGATATATTCTTTCTTTTACAGTTAGGTCATCCATAACCCGGCGCAGCACCTCGGATACCGCAAACAGGCCAATCAGCACTGGAATGAAATCGATGCCGCTCATTAAGCCGCTTAAGCCAAAAGTGAAACGAGCCACACCGGTCATGGCATCAATACCCACAGTGGCCAGGAAAAGACCAAAACCTGCGGCCAGCAGGGCTTTAATTAAATTATTGGCACCTAAAACAGTAATTACGCTTAAGCCCAGCATTGCTAGGGCAAAGTATTCTGGAGGACCAAATTTAAGTGCCACCTTGGCCAGCAGTGGGGCAACAAATATTAATAATATAGTGCCAATTAAGCCACCTAAAGCTGAGCTGAAAACAGAAATACCCAGGGCCAGCGGTGCCTTGCCTTGTTGGGCCATGGGGTAACCATCTAAAGTTGTGGCCACCGCTTCCGGCGCCCCTGGTGTACGGAATAAAATAGCACTGATGGAGCCAGAAAAAACCGATGAACAGTATACCGCACACAGTAAAAGGAATGCCGTCTCAGGACTCAACGAATAAGTGAGAGGAATTAATAAAACCACCATCATAGTTCCGCTGACTCCCGGGGTGGCACCACTTAAAAGACCCAGAATAACTCCTGCGACCAGCACAAATGCGTTTAATGGTTGTGATATGGTCAACAGCACGGCTAATAATTCTGACATAACCATGCCTCCTCTCTAGAATTAGTAGAATAGTAAGGTAAAGGTTCGAAAAACACCTGTACCCCTGGGCAGAGGCACCATCATAAGTTTCGGAAACAGCACCACCATAATAATAGTTATACTCACCGTTAATGTCAGCAGCACATGAGGTTTTTTAATTTGGAGAATCCACATTGCAGAAATCAAGAACAAGAATGTAGATACAATAAAGCCTACGATTTTTATGATAAAAGTGTAAGCTAAAATAATACCTAGGATAATCCAAAAGTTATAGGGGTATTTCTTAGGTTCTTCATCTTTCTTCCCTACTAACCTACCTTTGCGCCTTACAATATCTATTATTAAAAGCACCGAAAGTATCAGCATACCTGCCAATATAATTTTAGGCCAGTAATCCGGGCCAATGGTAGTGATACTGGCGTTAAATTCAAAATTAGCAGCTTCGTAATACATAACGCCGGTAAAAGCCAGTATAAATATCCCTAGAATTAGCTCAGGAAGCATAACACTTCACCCCAGTAGTTTTAATAGTTCCTTGGGGGGCACTAAGCCCCCCAAGCGTAATAAATTATTAATTTATTCGTTAATGTAGCCAAGCTTTATTAATGCTTTTTTGTAAATATCAATGTTCTCCTGGATATGCTTAGCAAAGTCTTCGGCATTTAAGTAGCCAGGGCGCAGGTGCAGGAATCTTTGTTTTTCAAATTCCTTGTAACCAGGATCTTCATAGGCCTGAGCAAAAGCGTCTTGCAGCTTCTGAACTATAGCATCTGGAGTACCTTTCTTAACCATTATTCCGCGCCAGTTACCCAAGGTAATATCCCAACCCCTCTCAACGGAGATAGGCAGGTCCGGATAACCCTCAACCTTTGAATCAGTAAAGGCAAGTATAGGCTTAATGGTACCCTCTTCAACTAAGCTGGAAACAGAACCCATTTCTTCAAACATTACATCCAGGTGACCGCCGGCCAAAGCAGAGTGCATAGCTCCACCCTTTTCGTAAGGTACATAGTTAACATCAATGCCAGCAGCATCTTCCCAAAGGGCGATAACCACTTCGTCAAAACTGGCTGCACCGGTACCACCTACTTTAAGTTTGCCGGGGTTAGCTTTGGCATACTCAATTACATCATCCAGTGTTTTAAACTGGCTGTTAGTATTTACGTGCAGCATTGAAGTATCCTGCTGGATACGGGCGATAGGAGTGTAAGCACTGAGGTCGTGCGGGGTACGTCCTAGTGCCACGTTTACGGCATAGTTTGAACCCATGGCCCAAACAGTGTAACCATCAGCGGGCTGTTGGGTTACATAGTCGCCAGCAATGGAGCCAGAAGCACCGCTCATGTTTTTCACAGGCATTGATTGGCCAAGAATTTCAGATGCGGGCTTGGTAATAGCCCGGGCAAAAGTATCGGTACCTCCTCCAGCGCCCCACCCTACTATAACTTCTATAGGACGCTCAGGGTAAGCAGATGCCTCCTCGTTTTTAGCACTTTCACCACCTGTTTCCTCACCACCGCCGCAGCCAGCAGCCAACAGGCCGAAAGCCAGCACCGCCATCAAAACCATCAAAAGCTTGCGTGAACGCCTCTTAAACATAACCCTTCCTCCCTTTTTCAGTATATTTTGGATATTTAATTTGCTGGGAAACATGGTTCTGCCATGGTTCCCCATTCTTATTCCTGTTTATTTCACCAATTCTTTAAGCAGCTCAGCTGCCCGGGTGGGATTAACCACACCACAGTGACACTGGGATGCCAGCTCTTTGGCAGCTTGTTCCGGAGTCTTTTTACCGGCTTTAATTTTGTCTACCATGTGACGAATAAGATTAAAGGCAATCATACCGTGACCGCACATGGTGTTGATTGCCAACAACTCATCTTCCTGCGGGAGTTTTTCTGTTTTTCCATGAATACCTAACGAATATTCCACCGTGTGCCGCTTGATACCAGCCTTCCTGCAGCAT
The DNA here is from genome assembly GCA_017656165.1 of Desulfotomaculum sp. Lineage (GTDB taxonomy): Bacteria > Bacillota > Desulfotomaculia > Desulfotomaculales > Desulfohalotomaculaceae > Desulforadius. The sequence continues at coordinate 8,997 of JACDOL010000062.1, read as the reverse complement.
TCGTCCACGTGATCTAAAATTCCAGATACTACAATGGATAATCCTAAATCTGCTTCAGCCAGTTCTTTAAGTACCTTGGCCACTTCTTCTTTTTCTGTAAAAACAGCGTGTACAATGGAATTATCTCTAAAGCCTTCACGTATGGACTCCAAACCAACGGTATATTTATTACCGGTCTTCATATCGCCGCAAAAAACATAATTGTATTTTTCTACTATATTGAAAAACTCACCGAAAACAGGTGCTTTACCTTTGGCGTTTACTGTTTGTGCAGCAATGGCAAATATTACGTAGTCATTTTCCAGGCTTTCAGCTGTACCGTACCTGTGTAATGTATGAGTCATTTTTTATTCCTCCTCTGCCAGTGGTCTGCCCAATCCCACGTTGGTTTTACCGTTAATGGAAGGCCTAAAACCAACGCTGCGGGCGATTTCTTCTGCAGGTACTGAATTGTCAGGTTCACACCTGCAGGCCAAATCCAAGCTGAATACTGTATCTAATTCTGGTGCTACGTTTTTAATGGCAGTAAGCGCTTCACTTAACTTCCCTATTTCAACGTCAAATTCAACTATGGCTGAAAGAACTTTTTCATTTAAAATTTCATCTTTTAGTTTACCGGTGGTATTATCCACCATCAGCGCAGTAACAGGGTTGTGAGGCTCAAATGTGACCCCCACCTTGGCTACTGCCATGGCTACTTTTTCCACATCTTTAAACCTGGTTCCGGTTCCCGGGCGGCCCAGCTCGCAGGCAACTCCAGCGTGTCCCCTTTTAAAACGTCCGGTAACATCGTTGGTTTTCATTTCTTCAGTGCCACGCCCTGGTACAGAGGTTGTTTTGTGGGGCACCAGCGGGTTGGAAAACACCTGGCGCAGCAAACGCAACTCATCCAGTTCTTGTTGATAAAGCGCACCCTTTTTACAGGGGTCGGGACGCAGGCAAATGCCGCATTCTACACATTCATCTAAATTAATCCGGCATTTTTTTTCTTCTTCCAGGTACTCAATGGCACCCATGGGGCAGTATGGCTGGCAAAGTTTACAGCCAATACATTTTTCTTGATCAATTATCATTCCTGTCTCCCTCCTTGGTGTAATTAATTAACAAGCATTTAATTTTTCTTGGAAGACCAGTTCGATATTTCAGAAAATTTAGCCTATTTTATTTCTTTTGTTTTACGTTAATTAATTATTTAATGATTTATTTCATTTATTTCATTTTTAAGAAGGTGCCAATGTGAAGTAAATTATGGTATGCTAAAGTAAATATTTATAATATTTTGAAAGGACGAACTATTTGGTATGTGGAAAAACACACCCTTACGATTAAAAGTCTTTCTATATACGCTAGCAGGCGGTTTTTTGACGTTGGCAGTGGCCATGTCAATTTTCTATTTCTCCATTAACGACAGCATAGAAGAGCAAATAGCGGCCCAGGCAATGGACATCGCTCAGATGACTTCTGCCCGGGCGGATGTCATAAACGCTTATAAAGAAAAAAACCCCGCAGATAAATTACAACCAATAGCCAGCGAAATCCAACGCAAAACACATGCTGCTTTTGTAGTGTTTCTAGATATGAAAGGATTCCGCTATTCTCACCCCAGGCCAGATCTAATAGGAAAACGTTTTACTGGGGGTGATGAAGGCCCGGCATTAATGGGTGATTCATACACTTCTAAGACAGTGGGTATATCCGGGCCTTCCATCAGGGCTTTTGTTCCGGTATACAATTTTAAGCAGGAACAGGTGGGAGCTGTTGCAGTTGGTTTCTTTCAACCGGATATTAACGAGATAATGGCAAAGATTTACGACATTTTTTACACAGTTATACCTGTGGGCTTAATAACGGTGGTGGTTTTATCACTACTACTTTCCAATAACATAAAAAACACTTTATTTGGGATGGAGCCACGAGAAATAGCAACACTGTTAAAGGAAAGAGAGGCAACACTTGAGTCGGTACGGGAAGGAATCATTGCCATAGACAAAGATTGCAGAGTAACAGTAGTTAATCAATCAGCCAAAAAGTTTTTTAACCCTGATGTTAACCTTATAGGTGAATCAATCCATAAAGTGCTGCCAGAATCTCGCCTGCCAATAGTTATGGAAAACAGGCAGGCAGAGTTCGACCAACCAATGATGATTAACAATAAGGCCATCATCACTAACCGTATTCCGATGATAGTAAATGGTGAAGTGGTGGGCGCATTGGCCACTTTCCGTGATCTAACCGATGTGAACAATTTGGCTGAAGAACTCACCGGTGTAAAAAAAATAGTTAACGCTCTTAGGGCCAAAACCCATGAATTTATGAATAAAATGCACGTCGTATCGGGGCTAATTCAGCTGGGTGATTATGAAGAAGCACAAAAATATATCATTAACTTAACCAATAAAGAACAGTCATTGATAGGGTTTATTGTTGATAATATCAAAAACCCTGCCGCTGCAGGACTTCTGGTGGGTAAATCCAGCGAAGCAGAGGAACTAAACATAGATTTTCAGGTGGATAAAAACAGTAATTTACACTTTCTCCCCGAGCACTTTAATGAAAATGCCTTTGCAGTGGTACTGGGCAACCTAGTAGAAAATGCTTTTCAAGCTGTGGCCGAAGTGCCTCCCCAGCGCAAAAAAGTGGAAGTGTTAATAACTCAGAACGACCAGCATATTACCCTGCAGGTAAAAGATTACGGAACAGGTATTGATGAAAGTGTAATTGAAAAAATCTTTAACCCAGGAATAACCACTAAAAAAACCGGTAGCGGTTACGGCTTAAGTAACCTGTACAGCAGGGTTCAAATGGCACAGGGAAGTGTTGATTTTAACACCAATGAAAATGGGACTACTTTTAAAATAACTATACCAAATGAAATAAATAATTAGCTGTGGGGGATGGGTATGAAAACAGTAAAGGTTTATATTGTGGAAGACGATCCCATGGTGGCTGATATTAATAAACGCATGACTGAGAAAGTTTATCCTTTCAAAGTTATTGGCACTAGCTCAGAAGAAACTCATGCTTTGGAACAAATTTATAAGTTAAAGCCCGATTTAATATTGTTAGACATTTATCTTCCCAGCGGAAGCGGCATACATCTACTGCAAACCATTCGTGAACAAGAATTAACCTGTGATGTAGTATTAATCACCGCGGCCAAAGACACCGGTACTATTTATAAGACCATGCGCTATGGTGCCATAGACTACATTATTAAACCTTTTAATTTAGAGCGATTGGAAAAAAGCCTGAAAAATTACCTGAAATTAAGAACTATTCTTGATAATGGTGAAGAACTGAGCCAGGAGGATATTGACAGACTCAACGGTAACACAGCTTTCTCTAACAATAATCATGACAGTAATAAACAAGAAAATTTACCTAAAGGGGTACATTCTTTAACACTAAACCATATTATAGGTTTTTTGCTGAAACAAGAACAGCCCCTCTCCTGCCAACAAATTGCTGATGCCCTCTCCATGTCTAAAATAACAGTATGGCGTTACCTGGAATATTTAGCTGAAAACAATAAGGTTTCAATGGAACTTGATTACGGCGCAGTGGGCAGACCCAGCAAAAAGTATTTTATTGCCAAATAGCTAGAGGTGTTTACAGTGATAAAAATTGCTTTTATTGCTCCCTACCGGAAACTTTTAATTATTGCCCGGGATGTTTTTAAAGAACAAAACCACCATCACTGCCAGTTAGAAGAAATAATGGGTGTGGGCTTTGACTTTGTTAAAAACATGACCACCAGCGCCGATGTTATCTTGGCCAGGGGCGTGACGGCAGCCGCCTGCCGCCATTATTTTAAGGATATCCCAGTGGACGAACTGCATGTTACCAGCTATGATGTAATGCGGGCTGTACATCAAATACGATACCTCAAACCCCGGCGGGTGACAGTCATCGGTTCCCGCAGCATGATTTATGGTGCTGATACATTGTCCGATGTGCTGGCTGTAGATATTAAAACTTTTTTAGTGGAGCAGGATCAGCAAACTGAAAAGGTAATTAACAATTAACAAAGTAAAAGATTCCGGTTTTGAAATAGTAATCGGGGAGGCCATGACCTGCAAAATTGCTGCTAACAAAGGACTAAAAACAAGTGTAATTGAATCCGGCAAGGAATCTGTTTGGAATGCTCTCAAAGAGGCAGAGCTTGTGGCCCAGGTACGCAAAAAAGTGCAGCAGCAGGCACAGCTTTTTAAAACTGTATTGGATTATGCTAATGAAGGAATCATCGCTGTTAACCGGTATGGGCAAATTACAAACTTTAACGCCTCGGCAGCTAAAATAACCGGAATTAGAGAGGATGAAGCACTGCATCAACTCACAAGTAAAGTGTTACCTAATTTCAACATGGACAAAGTAATAGACAGCGGTAAACCAGCGCTGCGGGAATTAATATCTGTGGGGAGTACCAAAGTAATAGCCAATAGAGTTCCTATAAAAGTAGATAATAATATCACCGGTGCTGTAACTACATTTCAAGATGTACAGCTGGAAAAGCAGGTTAGAAAGAAAATCTACAACCGCGGCCATGTGGCCAAATTAAAATTTGACAGCATTTTAGGACAGAGTAAAGCAATTAAAGAGTGTATTACTACGGCAAAACAGTTCAGCGCTGTTGACTCCAACGTATTAATATACGGCAGCACTGGAACAGGCAAAGAAATGTTTGCTCAAAGCATCCACAATGCCAGCAGCCGCAGCCGCGGCCCCTTTGCGGCCTTAAACTGCGGAGCGCTTCCGGAAAACCTGCTGGAAAGCGAATTGTTTGGATATGTAGAAGGAGCCTTCACTGGGGCTGTTAGAGGAGGAAAACCCGGTATTTTTGAACTGGCCCACGGCGGTACCATTTCCCTGGATGAAATCTCCGAAACATCCCCCCACATGCAGGCTAAGCTGCTTAGGGTACTGCAGGAAAAGGAGGTACGCCGCATTGGCGACCACAAGGTTATCCCCATAGATGTCCGGGTAATAGCAGCTACCAACCGTTCCCTGTTCCAGTTAGTGGAAAAGGGTGATTTTAGAAAAGACCTTTACTATCGCCTAAATGTATTAAACCTGACCCTGCCGGATTTAGCAGAGCGAAAAGAAGACATTCCTGTTTTACTAGAACACTTTTTAAAAGAAATTTGCCAAAGGTTAGGTAGGGATAGGGTAGAACTTTCACCTGAGGCTTTAAAACTGCTGCAAAAATACCCGTGGCCGGGGAACATCCGTGAACTGCAGAATGCCGCCGAGCGCTTGGCAGTACAATTATGCGGCATCGGGCAGCCCATGGACATGTACAGGATAATCCCTGAACTTCGCCAAAAAAACAGTTTACACAATCTCTCCAATGATAAGTCTAAAAATATTAAAGATATAGAATATAAAACAATTGTCCAGGTAATGAAAGAAGTTAACTATAATAAAAATAAAACTGAAATAAAACTGAAGCTGCTAAATTGTTGGGCATCAGTCGTACCACCTTGTGGCGTAAACTAAAGGAATTTAAAATACAGTAACATGTAACGTTTCATATGTTTCAATTAACGTTTTAATATTAAACATTCTAAGCCATGACCCACTAAGGTATTTACACTGTTGTTTTTTCTATTTGCCGCTGTTGTTTTATCCTAAAATGCCTTGGCTGCGTTAAGACTTAATTAACAAACACCTTACCCTTGCCCAAATCGGGTAGGGTGTTTGTCAATTTTGGCACGGTTATTGCGCGCTATATATGACAAATGATAATTGCATAATGTTATCCTTGGCTGGAGGTGTTAGCAGATGAAAATATTAGTAGCAGTTGATTCTTTTAAAGGAAGTCTCTCCAGTATCGAAGTGGCTGAAGCAATAAAAACAGGTATTCATCGTGTTTCACCCAGCGTAGATGTTTTAACTGTACCGGTAGCTGACGGTGGAGAGGGCACCGTTGAAGCAATGGTAACAGCCACTGGAGGCAAATTTATTACTAAAGAAGTAACCGGGCCGCTGGGCACACCAGTAAACGCCCGTTTTGGACTGCTGCCTGACGGTACCGCAGTACTGGAAATGGCAGAAGCCTCAGGATTAACCCTGGTACCAGAAGAGCAGCGTGACCCCAGAATAACCACAACCTACGGCACAGGTGAATTAATTAAGCTGGCCCTTGACCATGGCGCCACCAATATTGTTATGGGCATTGGGGGCAGTGCCACCAACGACTGCGGCGCTGGTATGGCCCAGGCATTGGGAGTGCGTTTGCTGGATGCCGAAGGGAAAGATTTAAGTTTTGGCGGAGGCCAGTTGGATAAGCTGCAACACATTGACATGAGTGGCCTAGATCAGAGAATAAAAGATGTGAAAATTCAAGTGGCCTGCGACGTACAAAACCCGCTGTGCGGTCCCACGGGAGCTTCAGCGGTATACGGTCCACAAAAGGGTGCCACTCCAGAAATGGTAGAAGAGTTGGATGGTAAGCTCAGTTACTTTGCCAAGCAAATTAAAGAGCAATTAAAAATAGACGTGGCAGACGTACCCGGTGCCGGTGCCGCCGGCGGACTGGGAGCGGGGCTAATAGCCTTTACCGGTGCAGAATTAAAGTCCGGCGTGGAACTGGTGCTGGACACCATTAATATTGATAGTTTAATCAAACAAGCAGACCTGATTATTACTGGCGAAGGTCAAATTGATAGTCAGTCCGCTTACGGCAAAGTACCCATGGGTATAGCCGTAAGGGCAGCCAAACATAATATACCGGTAATCGCCATCACTGGTAAAATTGGTTCTGATATAGAAAAGCTTTATGAACTGGGAATAAGTTCAGTGGTAACCATCGTTAACGGTCCCATCAGCTTAAAAGAAGCTATGGAAAACGCCGCCGAATTAACTGCCGATGCCGCTGAAAGGACCTTTAGATTACTGAAAAGCGCTAAAAAATTGGGAGGTTGTTTTAATGACAATTAAAACTAAAGCAGCTTTACTGCGAGGACCTTATGACATCGATTTGGTTGATATTGAACTAACCTGTGATGATGATGAAGTCATTGTGGAAAATCACTTAATAGGAATTTGCGGTTCTGACAAAACCTTTTACCGCGGTCAACTGCCGCCGAAAACAGCTGAATTTCGTCATGAACCCAAATTTCCCTTCCCCCTGGGCCATGAAAGCGGCGGCACAGTGGTGGAAGTTGGTTCTAAGGTAAGAGAATATAAGCCCGGGGATAAAGTAATAGCCTTTGGCTGGAACAATAACATAGCTAAGTACTTTAAAGCAAAAGTATGGGAACTGCAGCCGGTACCGGAAGGCTTAGACATGGACATTGCCAGCCTGGGCGAGCCCACTGCCTGCGCCATGTATTCCGGTCTTAATAGTGGTGTACAGCTGGGAGATACCGCAGTTATAATGGGCGCTGGTTTTGCCGGTCAAATTATCGCCCAGTGTGCCAAGAAAAAGGGGGCAGAAAAAGTTGTGGTGGTAGATGTGCTGGATGGTAAGCTGCAGCTGGCTAAGAAATTGGGGGCTGATATTGTAATTAACGCGGACAAAGAAAATGCAGTTGAAGCAGTTAAAGAACTAACTAACGGGAAAGGTGCCGATGTGGTAGTAGAAGCTGCCGGCAGCGAACAATCCATCAACATTTGTTCTGAAATTATTAAACACAACGGTAAATTTGTTTGGTACAGCTGGATTACAACCCCGGTGAAATTAAACATCAGCCGCTGGCACGATGATGGCCTAGAATTCATTAATACCTGCCTGGTACACCACACCAATGAGGAGCGTTATGTCTGGGCACCAGATGCCCTTAGACCGGTGGTGCAGGGCTTGATTAATGTAAAATCTTTAATCACTCATGAATTTAAATTAGAGCAGTTAAAAGAAGCCTTTGATTTAGTAGATAAAGATGATACCGCAATTAAAGTGGTATTAAGACCATAAATTAAATAATGTTTAAAACCATAACTAGTGCTTTCTCAAGATGTTACAATATTATTTTGAGCAAGAGCCTGAAAACCAGCTCTTGCTGTTTTCTTTTGAGGAGATGAAACCAGTGTTAATTGTTAAACTCATTAACGTGGTGCTGCCGGTTTTTCTGATAATAACTATGGGATATTTATTTGGCCGCTGCACAAAGGTGGACAGTAAGCCTATTGCCACCATTTGTTTGTACATCTTTAACCCAGCTCTCTATTTTAACAGCATGGTTAAATCCACGTTAACTACATCCGAGCTGTTGAAAATTTTTTGGTTTACCCTGCTGTTATTCATTATATTTGTAGTTATTTTAAAAATAACAGCCTGGTTAATGAAGTACGACCAAAAAATGACTAATGCATTAATACTCTCAAGCGGTTTCCCCAATTCAGGTAATTACGGCCTGCCCATACTGCTTTTTGCCTTTGGCGAGCCCGGCGTAACAGTGGGTGTGGTGTTTATGGCCACCCAAGTCATTATCATGAATTCAGCCGGAGTGTATTTCGCCTCTTCTGCCCAGCAGGGAATAAAAGAGGCATTGTTAAACATCCTGCGTATCCCTGGTTTTGCTGCTGTAATGATGGGGTTAATAATGCGGCTTCTAGAAATACAACTTCCTACTTTTTTGGACAGGCCTGTAACATTATTGGGAAATGCTGCCATACCTACACTCTTAATACTGCTGGGGCTGAGCTTATCTAGAGTTAAAATTTACAAAGAATTAAAGTTTGTTTCATTAGCCACGTTTATGAAACTAATAGTATATCCTCTTGTTGGTCTTGTAATTATAAAATTTTTCTTTAGTTTAAATACGCTGGCAGGTAAAGTAATGTTAGTTTGTTCCGCCACTCCAACCGCAGCAACCACTACACTTTTAGCAGTTCAATTTAATAATAAACCAGAATTAGTTTCAACGGTCACGTTTACCACAACAGCTATTAGCTTACTTACAGTATCATTTGTGCTAAACCTGCTTATTTAATATCTGATTTTTTTCAACCCCCCGGTTATACTAGTACCGGAGGTGTTAAAAATGCGATTGGCAG
>JACDOL010000061.1 GCA_017656165.1 Desulfotomaculum sp. | reverse complement strand
GGCCTTGGCTTCCGGTTCTAAAACAGGCCGGCCGAAGGTTTTGCCCATTTCGTAACGCTGGGTCTTAAATTTTACAGGAATTTGATGTCCTTTAAACCACTTCCTGGCAATTAAATAGGGTGTATGGAAGCAGAAGCGGTGCTCTGCATATTCTACTATAAACTCATAAAGACTGTAAAAACGATCATCCCTGGTACAGCGGGGGCATCCTCCTGTCAGGCGGGCAAAATTACGGTAACTTTGATTCTGCTTCCTTGCTTTCTTTTTACATGCTGAACATAAATATATTTTTTGCCCACCCTGGATGTAGTAAATACTTAAACCGTGATTTTGGTTAAAATTATTGACGAATGCTTTTAATACCTTTTCTTTTAAGTCGTACAGGTAGTCATTCCCGGCTTTGGCATAATGATTTAAGTGAAACAGGTAATACGAAGCTCTTAACAGGTAAGCTGTTTTCTCCGGCACCAGTTCCAGGGAAGCTAAAAACTCTTCCTTTTGATCCTTTATGCTTTGAACGGCATTATACATGCTTGTTCGCATCTCTGCTGCCTGTTTGGCTCCAATATTGTTATTTTCTTCCCAGTGCCACCGCCTTAATATCCTAGGCAGTTGAGGTACCAGTTTTTCAACCATGGATGATTTAAAAAGATGTACTTTGCCGTGTTTTAAATGTGCTGTTTCCTCGACTTTAAGATAACCTTCACTGGTCAGGCGTTTTAGTTTGCTGGGGGTAATGCCAAGGGTTCTGCATACTTCAGCTGTAGTTAACAACTGGTGAGACATTTATAACCGCCCCCTTACAGCACTATTTAATTATACTGTACCATAATAACCCTTAAAAAGTGCGCTGTTTTATTTTAACTCTTGAATTTTAGCTTTGGCCTGCTGCAGTGAGCCTTCAAAGCGCCGGTTTAAATCGACGAGCACTCTTTTTAATTCCTGCTGGAACTCGGGCTGGCTTTCCATATCAATTTTCACTGCACCGCCAAATTGTGCTTCCAGCTGCTGCTGGACGGCATAGTATTTTTGATTCAGTTTTGCCTTTACAGATGCTTTAGCCTGCTCCAATGCCTGCAGGTAGTAATTAAACAGGTGTTCCAGCTGTCCAATAAGATAGTTTAATGCTTCTTTATCTTCTTTAATGAACATTAACCCTTCCAGTGCTTTATGACACAGCTGCTTTGCTCTTTCATTTTCCGGTAAAGTTATATTCTTTAATAGAGTTTCTTCTATTCCTTTTATTACATAGGGGCGAATTTCTACTGGTACCCTTTCTAATTGGGCGCCCAGGTCTGCATCCTGATTTAAATATTTCCCGGCCAGTGAGTGCCCCTGTGGTTTATGCTCCATAAGCTTTAATTCTTCTTCTGACACCTGATTAAATTTTTCAGCCCTTTCCAGGGCCCTTTCCAGTGCTGATTTAATTTTTCCATTAGACATATATATTTTAACCTCCTTGTGAGAACTGCTTGTTGATTATATGCTTTATTAGAGTTCAAACTTTTCTCTTACCGCTTTACCATTAAGATAATTAAATTTTTTCCCCTGGTAAGTGTCTAATTCCTTGAGTTTTCTCTCGATTTCCTGTTTAATTGACCACCAGCTGGTGTTCCAGTTGGAGAACAAAAGATCTTCTTGAGGGCCTTTACCTACCAACCGCTGGATTACAATGCCGGGGTCTAGGTATTCCAAAAAGGTAATTACGCGGTTAATGTATTCTTCTTTTGTAACAATGGAAAAATCCCCCCGCTGGTACATATCTCCCAGTACAGTATTTTTTACAACATATAAAGAGTGCAGCTTAACATATTTTATACCCAGGGCAGACAGCAGTTTTGCGTTTTCTATGACATCCAGATCATCATCCCAGGGCAGGTTTAAAATCAAATGAGTACATATTTCAAATTTTCGAGAATGAATACGCTGTACCGCATCAATGAACTCTGCCAGGGTGTGACCGCGGTTAACCTTCTGCAGGGTGTGGTAATTTACCGTCTGGAGTCCCAGCTCTATATTGACATCCAGGGGCTGGTGATGGCGCTGCTGAATGTCAAGCAAAAAGTCCAGGTAGCGGTCATTAACACAATCTGGTCTTGTGGAAATAGATATTCCTACCACATCATTGTCTGATACGGCAGCAGCTATATTTTGTTTAAATGTCTCCAGGGGCAGGTAAGTGTTGGTAAAAGCTTGGAAATAAGCGATAAACTTACGGGCATTAAAACGCCGTTTAAAAAATTCCTTGTTTGAATTTAACTGTTCCTGCACAGAAAGGGTATTTGGCAGGCACTGAAAACCTGCCCCTTCCTCGTCGCAAAAAATACAGCCGCCCTGGCCCACTGTGCCATCACGGTTAGGACAGCTGCCGGGCAGGTTGATAGGTAATTTATAAACTTTCTCCCCAAATTTTTGTTTTAAATGAGTAGAATAAACTCGATAGCGAGACTGCTGTTCAGACATAATACTGCTCCTTTTCGATATAACATATCCAATTTTATCAAATTCAGCCTTAGACAGGTGGTATTAAAGTTTTCAATACTGGGCAGCAGATACCCTTTTGTGGTTTATAATTATTCAACTTATAACTCTATTATAGCACTAATTAATTATTAGTCATAAACTGACGGGGGATGGGAGCAGCAGCTGACATACTGCAATTAATTAAAAATATTCACAATAATATTAAACCTATTTACTAAACATAAAAGATAATGTACACTATCACAAACGGCATTTGGGGGTGATAACAGTGCTGGTGGACGTACCGGTAACTGGCAGCAGCGGCATAAAAAAACTGCCTCATGAAGTAAAATTGTTGTATGACAAGTGCCTAGAACAGTACTATCAATCCTTACTAAATGTTGCATTATTGGAAAAACAAGTTAAAAACAATGAAGAGCTTAGAGAAATTTATCACGAAGAAAAGAAAAAACACCAGCAGTCTTTCAACACTATCAAAGAAATTTGTGAAAAATACCAGCTGGATCGCCAGTTGATTATTCAGCTCTTAAATGATGAAGTGCGCATGCATTTATGGTGTAGATAAAAAAGGATGTTTTTGGCACCCTTTTATATTCCGTATAGTGCTTAATGCTGCAGGGAATTTTAACCCCGAAAGGGGTGAAGTTTATGTCTTACATACAGGAAAGATTAAGTAAGTTTACCAATAACATGGAACGGTTAAGCAGAGAATCATCTAATATTAAAAAGCTTCTTCATTTTATAAACTCGGCAAAATCAGCCGGTGTTTTAGACAAAAAGCAGAAGGCATTGATAGCATTGGGTATCTCGCTTTATCATCGCTGTGAAGACTGTGTGATAATTCATACCTTTGGAAGCAGGGGCTACCAGGGAGGAAATCATGGAAGCAGCGGAAGTGGCCATGATTTTCGGGGGAGGACCTTCAATGGCAGCAGGTGCTATGCTGCTGCAGGATGCTTTAGATGCTTTTAAGAAGAAAATGCCTAATCCAAAATAAGATGTAATAAACAAAAAGGCTTGAGTAAATCAAGCCTAAATTTTTTATTTACTAATTTTTAAATTTAACTCCATTTGTTCGCCGTGGGCATAAAACTTGCGAGAATAAGGCTGATATTCCCCGCGTTTACCCATGGCTAAAACGCGCTGAAACTCTAAGCCGGTGACAGCGCAAACTTTTGACAGTTTAATGTAGTCATCTCCGCCGTAAAAAGAAAACTGCATGGCCAATACGCCTGGTTTTTTTATGTGGCGGTAAACTGCAACCAGAAAAACATCTTTTAAATTATGCAGCTGCTCAGCCACTGAACTGTCCTCGGTATAAACCGCCCAGTGTCCTTTTCCTAAGTACCATATGTCGTTTCTCATACTAAAACTATACGAGATATTTTTAATATTTCCTTCCACTGGAAGAGGAGTTTTTAAGTCGGTTCATGTCAAAATACTCTTAGCCAGTTTTTCACCTGCAGCAAAAGCTGTTTTTAACTGCTCTTGATCTTTTAATACAGCTCCTTTTTTAGAAAGACCAAAGGCAGCAAACTCACTTACTATTTCATAGCCCAGTGCTTGAAGCGGCAGGCGCATGGCATCCATAACCACACCGAGGTTTTTACGTCCGGGCTGTTCGCATACAGAAAATATTACTGCCTTTTTATTTTCCGGCAGCAGGCTGTGCCAGTCATGCCTGTTTTCCGGGTTAAAATAATAAAACGGGTACAGTCTATCTAAAAACACTTTCATTTTTGCACTTACGTTATAGCTGTGGGTGGGGGAACCCAGTACCAGTCCTTTGGCTGCCTTTATTTTCGAATATATCAGCTGCATATCATCTCTGTGTGCCCGACATATCCTGGCAGTACGGCAGCCTTCACAGACAGTGCACTGCTTTATGCGCATGGTGCGGAGATTAATAACTTCCGTTATTACCCCATGGGATTTAGCACCTTGAATTACGTGATCCATGATTATTTCTGTATTGCCGCCCCGGCGGGGACTGGCGGCAATGCCGAGTATATAAAGTTGATGGTCCATTTAAAAACCTCCCGGTTAGTACATTTAGTATTAATTATAATAATATAAGCATAAAATTCTGATGGGAAGCATAAATTGAAGATGCCGGGTATTAATAAATCTCCCGGCATCTTTTTTAAAAAATTACTGAATCCAAGTAATTTAAATTTACCTCATCTATGTCGTTGACTAAGTGTTTTAACCTTTCGTAGCTTTTGAAGCCTTTACCGTCCATCTTATCCATTACATATTTACCATTGCGGAAAGTGATTACAATTTGCTTGTCTTTTGGTCCTATAATCACCTCGCTGGAAACCTGAAGACCATAATCCAGGTAAAGAAGCATTTTAATTTTTTTTCTGTTTTTAAACCTGTTTTTTTTAAAAGTCAGATTTATCACTCCAATACAATGGATATTTTAACTAATATATATAACTTACGACAGAATGCCTGCAAATTCCTTGTGATTGCTTCAGAAAATATAAATAATTTTGAATAAGTAAAATTGTTGTTATGCAGAAATAATAAAACAAATGCATTGTTAAGACAGTAAACAGGCAAAATAGCATATAGTTATGCAAAACTTCTGCTGGAGGGTACGTTAATGTATTACTACAAAACGGTATCTATAAACCCCAGAATACCCGAAAGAATAGGACGGCTGCAGGAATTGGCTTATAATTTTTGGTTTAGTTGGAACCCTGAAGCCACTGAACTTTTTAAAATGATTAATTCATACTTGTGGGAAGATGTTTATCATAACCCGGTTAAGTTTCTATTAAAAATACGCCAGGATGAGCTGGATGCTGCAGCCAATGATGATATTTATCTTAAACATTATGATCGAGTATTTGAAGGTTATGACCGATACATGAATGAAGAAAAATGGTTTCAAAAGCAGTATCCCAATCACAACGGGCAGGTTATAGCTTATTTTTCTGCGGAATTTGGGCTGCATGAATCACTACCCATTTATTCAGGGGGGTTGGGACTTCTTGCCGGCGACCATACGAAGGCAGCCAGTGACTTGGGTCTGCCCTTTGTTGGGGTTGGCATATTATATAAGCAGGGTTATTTTAGCCAGCGGATTAACAGTGAAGGCTGGCAGTTAGCAGAATATCCCAACTTAAACTTCTCAGAAATGCCTATAAAACCAGTTACAGGTAAGAATGGGAAGGATATTATTATTGCCCTGGAGTTTCCAGGACGTACTGTATTTATTAAGGTTTGGAAAGTTAATGTAGGAAGGTCTACTATATACCTTCTAGATGCAGATAATGTCTTAAACAGCCGGGAAGACAGGATGCTGACCGGCCAGCTTTACGGTGGCGGTAATGAAATGCGCATTTCCCAGGAAGTCATTTTGGGAATTGGCGGTGTTAAGGCGCTAAGGGCCGTGGGTATAGATCCTTTTGCTTGGCACATAAATGAAGGACACTCGGCATTTTTATGCCTGGAAAGAATCCGGGAACTGGTATCCCAAGGAGTACCATTGGCCACAGCTAAAGAAGCGGTGAGAGCCAGTACGCTTTTTACCACCCACACACCCGTTCCTGCCGGCCATGATGTTTTTGATTACAACATGGTTGAGCGGTACCTGCACTATATTTATGCTGAAGCAGGGATGAGCAGGGATGACTTTTTAAAGCTGGGATCAATTGAAGGTGCTGATGAATTTAATATGACTGTTCTGGCCATGAATCTCTCTGGATATACAAACGGGGTAAGCAAGCTGCATGGTAAAGTAACTAGAAAAATGTTTCACCATGTTTTTAAACCTATCCCCCAGGAAGAAGTACCAATTGATTCAGTAACCAACGGTGTGCATACACAGACATGGCTGGCTAAAGAAATGTCAGATTTATTTAATAAATACCTTGGTGAAGGCTGGTATAAGAATATTTCTAACCAGGAGGTATGGGAAAAAGTACAAAACATACCTGATGATGAACTGTGGTCAGTACGTAAAAAACTTAAAGAAAAAACCTTACATTATGTCCGGGAAAATTTGAAAGAACAGCGTAAAAATAACAGGGAATCTATCAAGAGGATAATGGAAGTGGATAATTACCTTAATCCGGAAGCCTTAACCATTGGTTTTGCCCGGCGGTTTGCCACTTATAAGAGAGCCACCCTGCTGCTGAGAGATAAGCAGCGCTTGGCACGCATGCTGGGAGACCCTGAACGACCGGTACAGATAATATTTGCCGGTAAGGCACATCCAGCTGACCAGCCGGGTAAAGAATTTATTAAACAAATTTATGATATTTCCAATGAAGAGCCGTTTAAGGGTAAAATAGTATTTCTGGAGGACTATGATATTAACATGGCCAGGTACCTGGTTCAGGGTGTGGACGTATGGTTGAACACGCCCCGCTGGCCTATGGAAGCAAGCGGTACCAGCGGTATGAAAGCTGGGCTGAATGGAATTTTAAACTGCAGTGTCCTGGATGGTTGGTGGCCGGAAGCATACAACGGGCAAAATGGTTTTGCTGTTGGAGACGACAAACAATATTTCAGTGAGGAAGAACAGGACAGGGATGATGCTCACTATCTTTATACAATTTTAGAAGAACAGGTGATACCGGGTTATTATGATCGTAAAAACGGTCTGTCTCCGGAGTGGCTGATGCGGGTAAAGGAATGCCTGCGTACTGTGCCGTGGGAGTTTAGTACAGAACGAATGGTAAAAGATTATACTACGAAGTTTTATGTAAACTGCATTCAAAGGGGATTAAAGTTTCAAGAAAACAATTATGAAGTGGCTGCACAGCTTAGAGCCTTTAAGCAGTTTATTCAAGAGAATTGGCACCAGGTGGCTGTACAGTCGGTCAAAGGCCGGCATGATGATGAAATGCTGGTGGGAGAAGAACTGCAGGTGGAGGCACAGGTTAGACTCGGCCCCATATCCCATAATGATGTCAGCGTGGAAATTGTCTGTGGAAACGAAAAAGGGAATACACTTCATAATATCCGTGCTTATCCCATGGAGCATGTTGAACAGGTTTCAGAAGGAGTGCATAATTTCCGCGGAACGGTAAGACCGGAGCAGGGCACACTGGGGTATACCGTAAGAGTACGGCCGCAGCATCCCAACTTTGTAAATAATTTTGAACTGCCGCTTATAAGCTGGGCACCAAATTTTTAAAACTTAGTAATGATAAGGCGCCGAAATTTGGCGTCTTTAATATTTCTCTAATAAAGTAAAGTTGTAGTTGATGTAAAAGGCTGGTATACTTAAGCGTGGTTTTATGAAATTAGGAAGGAGCAGGCAAGATGCATTCAAAACAAAATATTCGCAATATAGCTATTATTGCACATGTGGATCATGGGAAAACCACGCTGGTAGATGGGATGCTTAAGCAGAGCGGTATATTTAGAGATAATCAGCTGGTAGAAGAAAGAATAATGGATTCTAACGATTTGGAGCGGGAGCGCGGTATTACCATATTAGCAAAGAATACATCAGTTTTTTACAATGATATCAAAATAAATATAGTAGACACACCGGGGCATTCCGATTTTGGTGGTGAAGTTGAAAGGGTATTAAAAATGGTTGACGGGGTGCTCCTGCTGGTGGATGCTTTTGAAGGGCCGATGCCGCAAACTCGTTTTGTCCTGCGAAAGGCGCTGGAGTTAAACTTAAAGCCTATAGTAGTTATAAACAAAATAGACCGACCGGATGCCAGGATAGAACAGGTTTTAGACGAGGTGCTGGATTTATTTATTGAGCTGGAAGCTTCCGAAGAACAGCTGGACTTCCCAGTGGTATATACGTCAGCTAAAAACGGGACTGCTGCCCTAGATACGGATACTGCCGGCACAAATTTAAAACCGCTTTTTGAAACCATTATAAAGCATGTTCCTGAGCCGGACGGTGAAGTTAACGATCCCCTGCAGCTGCTGGTTAACAATACAGAATATGATAATTACCAGGGACGCATGGCACTGGGGCGTATTAACCGGGGGACAATTAAATCCGGTCAAAAGGTTGCAGTTATCCGCCATGACGGAACGGCGGAGACCGCCCGGGTAGGAAGGCTTTATACCTTTGAAGGGTTAAAAAGAGTAGAAGTGCAGGAAGCGCAGTGCGGTGAAATAGTTGCTTTTAGCGGCCTGGAAAATATCAGGATAGGAGACACGGTGGCAGATCCTGAACGTCCTGAGCAGCTGCCCCCCATTTATGTTGACGAACCGACCTTAAAAATGAATTTTATTGTTAACGACAGTCCATTTGCTGGTCAGGAAGGTAAGTTTTTAACATCCAGGGAGCTTAGAGCCAGGCTGTATAAAGAAGTGGAGAAAAATGTAAGCCTCAGGGTTAGGGACACTGAAAACCCTGAAGTATTTGAAGTTTCTGGCCGGGGCGAACTGCACCTTGCAATTTTAATTGAAACAATGCGCCGGGAAGGGTATGAACTGGCTGTTTCCAAACCGGAGGTAATATTTAAAAAGGATGGCAGCGTACTGCTGGAACCCATAGAACTTCTCTATGTAGATATACCTGAAGATAAAATGGGGCCGGTAATGGAAATATTAGGTACCCGGCGGGGAGAAGTGCAGAATGTAACCAATATGGGCGGCGGGCAGATACGCCTGGAATTTAAAGTGCCGGCCCGGGGATTAATAGGATTCCGGACCCAGCTGCTTACCGAGACAAACGGGCACGCAGTAATGCATCACGTTTTTCATGGGTACGAACCTTACAAGGGAGATATGAAGCGGCGTTATCACGGTGTTTTAATTGCATCAGAAACAGGGGAAAGCACCCTGTACGGCCTGCACTCTGTACAGGACCGGGGCACGCTGTTTATTACCCCAGGCACTAAAGTTTACGAGGGTATGATAGTTGGTGAAAATAACAGGGAACGGGATTTGGAAGTAAATGTATGCAAGAAAAAGCATTTAACAAACATACGCAGCAGTACTGCAGAAGCAGCTTTAAGACTAGAAGAACCCCGCAGGTTCAGCCTGGAGGAAGCGTTGGAATACCTGGGGGACGATGAACTCCTTGAGGTTACACCCAGCAGCCTTCGCATGAGAAAGAAACTGCTGAAAAAACACCAGCGGGAAAAGGCCGCTAAAAAGAACAAAGGCAGGTAAAATTAATGTTATGACTAGAATAATTGTAGATGCAGATGCCTGTCCAAAAACCGTATTAAGTATATGCCAAAACACTGCTGCTGAATATGGAATTGAAGTGTGGACAGTGGCCAGCTTTAACCACCAGGTGGAGTCCGAGAACCATATAATGGTGGGCAATGCTCCCCAGGAGGCAGATATGCGTATTGTAAACTTCAGTACCAGGGGGGATATAGTTGTTACCCAGGATTGGGGTCTAGCATCCCTGGTACTGGCCAAGGGAGCAGCAGCCATATCCCCGGTGGGGAAAATATATAACCAGGAAAAAATGGATTTTCTGCTGGAAGAAAGAGAAATTAAAGCTAAACAGCGCAGGGCCGGGGAAAAAGTTAAAGGACCGCACAGGCGTACAAAAAAAGACGATGAACATTTTGCCCGCAGTCTTAAGAACTTACTTGAAAAATTAACTTAGATGCTGGTTATTTAGTCTAAACCAAGGACCGATCTTAATGCTTTAATGTGCCGGCATTGGAACTTAGGATCAATGCGGGATCGAAACAAAAAGGTACAGCAGTCGCAGCTGTCTGGTGTAGTGGTCAGTTCATACCGGCAGTCATAGTCTATAACATAAGCCAGGTTTTCATCGGCCAGGTATACTACAAGATCCCCTACTTGATAGGGTTCATGAAGCTTTGCTTTGTCCATGTTGGACATTTTTTTCACTCCTTTATTAAACATATATCATCAGTCACAAATCACATTTTAACATAAACACCCAGGGTATAGGAATGATTTCTATTGAAAAAAATAACCCGGTATACCCGGCAGAACTGCCGGGAAACCGGATTGTTTTTATTTTTTATGGCTAAAACTACCTTTTAAGCAAGTATAAAATATTTGGCAGTTTAAGAAAATACATGTAAAATATAACTAGTATAAATATTTATTAACATATACAAGTTTATAACAACGGGCAAACCACTCGAAAGGGTGGGACGCAAAGTCATGGGTCTTCAACTCTCTAAGCTGGAGAGTCAGATCGCCAGACTGCAGATATTTATGTTATTCCAGCACCGGCGTATTCCGGTGCTTTATGACATTAAATAAGTGCAGTCTAGTACTGCACTTTTAATTTACTACAGAAAGTAGAGTGTAAATACCTTGGCGTTAATAAGGACAAAAATTTTGTTCTTAAGAGCAGGGGGGATGTAGTAAAGGCTAAGTCACAGTTTTAAGTCATCTGCATAATGAATTACAGCACCGGGGGGAAAATCAACATGAAAATAACTTTAGGGAAAAAGATTATATCCTGCTTTATACTTGTTTTTCTGCTGTATGGTGTTACAGTACTTTTTTATATATTACCTGAGTTTGAAAAAAGCATGTACCGAGAAAAAGATATTTCTTTAAAGGAAAAGGTAGACTCAGTTATATCAATACTAAATTACTATTATGACCTGGAACAGAAAGGAATTCTAACTACTCTTGAAGCCCAGGAACGGGCGAAAGAAGTTATTGGAAAAATTAGATATGATGAAAACAATTATTTTTGGATTGATAATACGGATGTGGTAAATGTACTTCTGCCTCAAAAGCCGGAATGGGAAGGCAAAAGCAGGGCGGAGGTAAAAGACAGCCACGGTAAATACATGGTAAGAGAACTTGTCAGGGGAGCTGTTGAAAACAAGGAAGAGGGTTTTTACCTGGACTATTGGTTTCCAAAGCTGGGTGAGGAAGAACCCAGCCCCAAGAGAGGGTATGTTAAACTTTTTGAACCCTGGGGTTGGGTTGTGGGAACTGGAGTATATATTGATGATGTTGAAAAGATGTTAGCTCAAGAACGTAAGAAATTCTTTATGATTAATATTGCAGTGGTGGTAGTTGGCCTAACGGCATTCAGTATTTTCACGACAAAATACATCAGCACGCCGTTAAATGAAATGGCAAAGCTTGCTGATAAATATGCTGATGGTAATTTTGAAGATACTATAAAAGTTAAAAGCCGGGATGAAATAGGCCGCCTGGCAGATTCATTAAACAGCATGGCTAAAAATTTAAAGCAGCTGATAGGCCAAATTGTAGAAGCCTCTAACAGCCTTGCTTCCCACAGCCAGCAGATGGCTGCATCCAGTGAAGAAGTAAGTGCCGCCACAGAAGAAGTGGCCAGCACAACAAATAAGGTATCATCTATATCTGAACAGACTGCCGAAAATGCAGAAACTACCTATAAAGAAAGTGAACAGGTATTAGAACTGGCCCAATCAGGGGATAGGGCGGTTAAAAATATAGTAGACAAAATTGATGTTATTTCTAATACTACTTCTGAGACCGAAAAAGTTATACAAAAACTTGGCAGTTTATCTTCTGAAATAAGTAAAATTACTGATGTTATTACTGATTTAGCAGAAAGGACCAATTTACTGGCATT
Organism: Desulfotomaculum sp.; assembly: GCA_017656165.1. GTDB lineage: Bacteria > Bacillota > Desulfotomaculia > Desulfotomaculales > Desulfohalotomaculaceae > Desulforadius. The sequence continues at coordinate 600 of JACDOL010000061.1, read as the reverse complement.
AAACGCTGCTATTGAAGCGGCTAGGGCAGGAGAGCATGGTAGAGGTTTTGCTGTGGTGGCAGAAGAAGTACGAACCTTGGCTGAACAATCCAGCAGGGGAGCAAATGATATTGCAAAAATGGTTAATGAAATTAAAAACGAGATAAATATATCAATAGAAAAGATTTCAGAAAGCAGCAGGAATGTAGAGGAAGGTGTAGAACTGGCCAATGAAGCTAGAAAGGCCCTGCAGGACATAGTTGATGCCAACAAGAAGAGCGTTGAACTGACAAGTGAAATAACAAATGCTTCCAAACAGGTTAATGATGGCACACAGCAGTTGGCTTCTTCTAATGAACAAATTACTTCTGCAATACAGCAAATTGCTGCTTCAGCCCAGGAATTAGCTGACCTGTCAAGCAAACTGCAGTCTGCAGTATCGAGGTTTAAGGTTTAACAGAAGATCTAAAATGGAGGTGCTGGAAAGCACCTCCATTTTAGGTTTGCCCGGCATGTCTGCCGAGCCGATGGGTTGAAAGAAACCTTGTCACCTAACCAGCGGGAAGATTTGACAATCATCAATCTTTTGGCCATCTTCAGTAATTGAATAACCTGGAAGCG
>JACDOL010000060.1 GCA_017656165.1 Desulfotomaculum sp. | reverse complement strand
TTAATTATTAACTCTACCTAAACCCGGTTATAAATCGCGAAGGGAGTTAATTGTATGCCTAAAGTTACAGCTGTACTGCTTGGTAAAACCAGGATCGCCGTGGATGCCTACTGAAGCAGAACAATACTTTACCACAGACAAGCCCGGATTTATCCGGAAGGCCAAAGTTAAAGCTGCCCCCTTATTACATGTTGTGGGAGTATAACCCGGGAAGAAGTTGATGCTAACTCAGCAAAGGCTGCAATGTCTTACAAGGGGGTAACTGCATCAGGAGTATTTAAGTTTAACCGGGAGGGGGAAGTTATAAACTTTGCTGCAGTAACGCGACAGGCATTCATCCTCCAAAATCAAGCGAAACGGCATTTTTTACGATGAAAAGCTAACTAGTGCAATCATTGATAGAGTAATCCACCATAGCCACCTCTACCGATAGAATTTCTAGAACTAATTAACGCTTTGTCCTCTGCCATGACGTTATCCCACCTCTCATATCTACACAATATGTGTGCTTGCTTAAGGGAATTTTACTGCACTATATGTGTTGTGCCAATGGTTTCTTTGCACTTTTTGTGCGGTTAATTTTTCTATTGCACATATTGTGTTAAAATTCATATTGAGGTGCTAGAATTGTTTGGAAAAAGATTAAGAGAACTTAGGGCAGAACAGCATTTGACACAACAAGACCTCGCCAAGCTACTAAAAGTGTCACCAAGCACTATAGGAATGTATGAACAAGGTAGAAGAGATCCAGACACAAGCACCGTCAACTTTTTAGCTGATTACTTTGGAGTAACTACAGACTACTTACTTGGTAGGTCAAATTACCGCAACCCCCTACCCCCAGAAGCCATACCGGTAGGCAAAACTAAAAAAATACCGGTGTTAGGTATAATCCGTACCGGTGAACCCATATATGCAGATGAACACATTATCGGCTATGAAGATGTGCCTGTTAGTGACATAAACGACGGGGAATACTTCTTCCTGGTCGAGCAGGGTGACAGTATGATAGGCAGCCGTATTTATCCTGGGGACAAGGTGTTGGTACGTCGGCAAAATTACGTTGAGAATAATGATATTGCCGTAGTTATTGTTAATGGTAATGAAGCAGCCTTAAAGCGGATTAAACCTATAGAAGAAGCTGTTATCCTTTACCCTGACAACCCAATGTACAAGCCTCAGATTTACAAAGCTGAAGATGTGCGGATAATCGGAAAAGTAGTGAAGGTTGTTTTTGAAGTGTAATTGAAAGGAGATTTTTTATGACTAATGAGGGAAAAATTCTTAAAATGCTTGAAACCCTAACCAACGATGTTGCTGGTATTAAATCTGATGTTGCCGAACTCAAGAGAGGACAGCAGCGTATCGAAACCCGCATAAAAAACGAATTGGTTGACAAGGTTCGTGCCCTCTTTGATGCTCGTGAAGTACAAGGAGACATTAACACTAAAATACTGGACAAGCTGGAAGATATTGAAATAAATACTAACTACACAGCTGCCAAGGTTAGTCGCCTTAAGCAGGTTGTAAAATAAAACCACCCACGAAGGGTGGTTTTGGTGTATGTGGGGGGTTCGACAAGATATGACAAATTTTCGAGTCAACACTTATTAATATTTGTACAAAGTAGAGGTTAATACACAATTCAGCCAGGACTGGCTGGCAAAAAGAAATAGTTAAGCAATCGGGTTTTTATTTTTCGTCGAACGTCAGATTGTGTGATAAGCAGATAAGTTAGGAGGGATGGGTGTTCTATGGAAATACTTCTTGGTATTAACGAACTTATGGCGCAGCCTCAAGTACGAAGAAGTATATCTCAAAGAATACACCAGCCCCAAGGAAGCCCGTAGGGGGATAAACCATTATCTGCAGAGGCCGCATCAATCATCGGACTATCAAACTCCAGCTGGTGCCGCATTTCTTACACTGCTGGACACCGGTATGCGGCGGAATAATCCATATCCGCCAGGGTGTTGTCTGGACCCGTGACGGCCTGAAGCACTATGAACCGAAAACAGAAAAATCAAGGCGCAGCATCCCGCTCCCTCAAGTACTAGTTGATGAATTAATGTTACATAAGGAAAGGATGCAGGCAGAAGGCAATTACCGTGAAGATGGGCCGGTACTACGATAATTCCCATGAACTTTAACCGCGAATTTCAGATCCTAAAAAAAAGCAGGCATAGAGGATGTAAACCTCCATGCCCTACGACATACTTTTGCCACTAGGCTCCTGGAACAAGGCGAAAACCTCAAGGTAGTCCAGGAACTTCTGGGCCATGCCAGGATATCTATAACCGCTGATATATATTCACATGTTTCCCCGAAACTTAAAAAGGAAGCCGCACAAAAAATGAACGTTATTCTTTCGGGCACCAAAATAAAACCCGGCACCATTCCGTGGTACCGGGAACCCTTGATTTTTCTGGTGGGCGGGAGAGGAATTGAACCTCCGACCTCTTGCGTGTCAAGCAAGCGTTCTCCCACTGAACTACCCGCCCATACCCTTAACGTAAAAATATTATGTATTACATAATGCAAAATGTCAAGGGTCATTTCAGTGTTCTCCAAAATTTATGCAGTGCCCCCTGCTTCTTCACTTTTTCTTCTGCCACCAGTGAAACGCTGCCGACCTCTATTTCATTAAATAATACTTCTGCATACCCAAGCCGTTGGCCTTTTTTAACCGGTGCTCAGCACAGCCTGGGATGTGTTTTTTCAGCCTTACATCTCCACCCTCTGCAGGAAGCTTAATTTTTAATGTTTTCTCAGCAGCCAGCCTTACTTTTTCTTTCACCCCTTCTTGAACATCAATTTCACCTAAAACCTGCCCTTTCTCTACTACAATCTGCTCAGAAAAATCATTAAAACCGTAATCCAGCAGTTCAGCGGCATCTCTGTACCTGTTCCGGCTGTGCAGCACCACTGCTATCAGCTGCTGGCCGTCCCGGTTGGCTGATGCTATTAGGCAGTTCCCTGCCCGGGCAGTGGTGCCGGTTTTTACCCCATTAATCCCCGGATAATCATTGCGCAGCAGGCGGTTAGTATTGCGGATATTTTTTGTCCGGTCACTGTCTTCCCAGTGGACAGTGGCTTCCTTGGTTCTGACCAGCCTGGCAAAGGTAGGGTTTTTTAAGGCGTACCGGGTTATTCTGGCCAGGTCAAGGGCAGTAGAATAATGGTTGGGTACAGAATACCCGTTAGTATTAATAAAATTTGTGTTCAGTGCTCCCAGAGCCAGTGCCTTTTTATTCATTAATTCTAGAAAATGATCATGGCTGAAACCAACATGCTCGGCAATGGCCACGGTAGAATCATTGGCAGAATACATCAGCGCTGCTTTCACCAGCTCACCCAGTTTTATTTTTTCTCCCTCCTTCAGGTAGATCTGCGAGCCAATATAAATATTTTGCGCCCGCCTGCTTACAGTCACCACATCATTTAAGTCCCCAAGATCCAGGGCTATAACAGCAGTCATAACCTTGGTTAAACTGGCAGGAGAGCGGCGTTTTTCAGCATTTTTGGCATACATAACCTGCCCTGTTTCTGCATCCATTAGAACTGCAGCATCAGCTGTTATCTTCGGTTCTTCTGCTGAAGCATTAACCGTGAGGGCAGCTGCCATAAATATTATTGAAAATATAAAAACCAGTATTTTATAGGTTTTTACCATGCCTGTATCCTCCTTCATTTTTAATATTGTTGCTGTATACACAAAGAATTATTATATGTACTATACTGCCATTTTTTTACATAAATTCATGGTGCTATATTTGCATATACCAAAATATGTATAGTTTAGAAAATAATATGAGGTGGTGTAAGTTTTGAGAGTTTGGACTATTAATCTCTACAAGTGGAAACGCCGTTTGCCATTTATGATGGCTTTTCTTGCAGCGGCAGTAGTGCTGTCGGTGGCAGTAATTAGAACAGGTGACGTGACTACAACCGCTGCAGAAAATGCGGTGAAACAGCAGCAGGCAGCATATTACCAGGTAAAAACTGACGAAAAGGTTGTTGCCCTGACCTTTGACTGGAGTTATGGTACTAAAGTGGCCCAACCGGTACTGGACATATTAAAAGAAAGAAATATAAAGTGTACTTTTTTTATATCCGGGCCGGCAGCACTTAAGTACCCGGAAATATCTAAACGCATTGCTGAAGAAGGGCATGAAGTTGCCAGCCACGGGCATGAACATGTAGACTTTAATAAGCTTCCCAAGGAAAAAATTAAAGAAAACATTCTCAATGCTCATAAAAATATCAAGGAAGCCACCGGTAAAGAACCAAATTTTATTCGCTGTCCAAACGGGGCCTGGAAAGGCGGGGATGTACTGAAAGCTGCCAATGAAGTTGGCTATACTGTAATCCAGTGGGACACCGATTCACTGGACTGGTTTAAAGACCGCACCCCGGAACAGATCGCCCAGCAGGTATTAAAAAATGTTCACCCGGGCGATATAATTTTAATGCATGCCAGCGACGTTACCGACCGCACTCCGAAAGCCCTGCCAATGGTACTGGAAGGTTTGGAGAAACAAGGGTATAAAATTGTCACCGTATCTGAACTGCTGAAATACGGTCCCGGTACTACGGATTAAATAAAAGAACCGCAGGATGAACGTATATTCGCCTGCGGTCTTTTATCGTCCCCCATTATTATGATAAAAATAAAAGCCGCTCATACCTTTTATGAGCGACTTCTTAAGCAGGTTCTCTTCCATCCCAGTGCATCACCACAGTACCGCAAATTACGCCTAATACAGCACCGGCAATTACGTCTAAGGGATAATGCACGCCCACATAAATGCGGGAAAAACCTATGGCTGCAGCAAAAAGAAGCGGCAGCCATTTAGCCCTGTGCCATGATTTGGCCATTACAACGGCGCAGGCAAAGGATGTGGTGGTGTGCCCCGAGGGAAAAGAGTAAGAATGAAGGGGCTTAACAAGTAACTCTATTCCCTCCAGCATTGAATAAGGCCTTTGACGGTCAATTAAATTTTTAATTAATTCCTGGCTCAATATATAACTTACAATGAGGGCCGCTACACTTAATACAGCGGCCCTCTTTTTCTGGTCAGACCCGGAAAAATACATTAACCCTGCAAGAAAAAACCACAGTACACCACCGGAACCCAGGTGGGTAATAAAGGGCATTATTTCATTCAAAAATGGCTGCCGCCATTGATATATTTTTAAATATAAAAGGGTATCTAACTGCTGGGTAGTGTGCAAAAGCGTATGCAGGTAATCCAACTACTCTCACTCCCTACTGCCATCTGCGGCGCCGCTTCAGTAAATAATATACTGCCAGAAGCAGTATTCCTGCCGCCACCACAGCATCTAATCGGTGGAACCAGGGCTTAATCTGGTGCCAGTTTTCTCCCAGTTTTACCCCGGCGAATGTAAGCACTATACTCCAGGGCAGTGACCCAAGAAAAGTATAAATTACAAACTTTTTAAAATTCATGCCGGCCAGTCCGGCGGGCAGTGAAATAAATGTTCGTATAATGGGCATCAGCCGTGTAAAAAAAACAGCAGCTTCTCCATAACGCGCAAACCATCTATCAGCCATTTCTAATTTATGCCTGGTGATGCCAACATACCGCCCGTATTTTATTAACAGCGGCCTGCCTCCTAAAAAACCCAGGGAATAGGACAAAATAGAGCCTATTGTGCCCCCCACCGTTCCGGCCATTACCGCCCCCCAAAAATTCAACTGCCCGGTTGATACCAGGTAGCCTCCAAAGGGCAGGATCAGCTCGCTGGGCAAAGGTATGTTGGCGCTTTCTATGGCCATTCCAATGGCTAATCCCCAGTAACCAAGGGCAGCAATAAAATCCGTTACCCAGGCAAAGCTTTCTTCAATTAACGAGTCAAAAAACTCTAACATAAATTACCTCCGCTTTATCCTAACCCTTTGGAAATTTTTAATCTTTAGTAACAGTAATTATGTCATTTTCTACCCGGCAATTTATTCCAAGGGTATTAATGTCCTCCAAAGATATATAAGAAAGGCCCTCTCGAATTTCAATGGGGTGCACTGTTTTGCTTCCCCCGGCTGGAATAAAAACTCCTTCATCTCCTTTGGTCATTTGCACACCATTCCGTTCGCTATCAAAATTCACCACATATCCCAGGGATTCCATCACAAAGCGCAGCGGCAAATAATACACACCGTTTTTACTGTATGGTGTCCCCATCATGTCTACTTTTTCACCGTTTAGTACAGCTTCATTTTTTGCTAAGGTGAAGATAATCTTTAACTGGTCAGCTGGCTTAAGAATTTGCCGGGCTGCATGCAGCTGAAGCCCCGGGGAAAGCACCTGCCGGTCCGGGGTTAGCCCGATGCCGTCAATGAAACGGCCGCTGGGCAGCTGGTACCTGGCCATGGTCAGTTTAAGCGCCCCACCATTTGAAAGGTTGAAAACCGTTTGTACAGTACCCTTGCCGTATGTTTGGTCACCAACTAAAACAGCAGCTTTATGGTCCTGCAGGGCACCAGCCAAGATTTCAGCAGCACTGGCAGTATTTGCATTGACAAGTACCACTACCGGTATCTCTGCTGCGTCAGCAGAACCAATACTGCGGTAAACCTGCCTTTCACCGTCCCGGTCTACAACGCTTACCACTTTGGTTCCCAGCGGCAGGAAGTGCCCGGTCATGCGCACTGCTGCTGTCAGGTAACCACCAGGGTTATTGCGCAGGTCTATTATTAACCCTTTTACATTTTGGCTTTTCAATTTATCTATGGCCGCTGTAAAGTCAACCGCCGTATCCCGGCCGAAACTGTCAACATTAATATAGCCAATATCATCAAAAACAACTTTCTGCATCACAGTGGGAGCAGTAACTGCTTTTCTGGTTAGAGTAACATCAAAGGTTTTCTCCTGTCTCTTAATAGTCAGTGTTACCTTACTGCCTTCGGGTCCCTGTATTTTCGCAGCCACCAGTGCCAGTGGCATTTCACCTATATCTTCTCCCTCAACTGCAGTAATAATGTCACCGGGCTTAAGCCCCCCGGCTTGTGCCGGAGAGTTCACAAAAACTTCAAGAATCACAGGATAACCGTCTTGTTCTTCCATCCTAATTCCTATACCTACATAATTTCCATTAAGAGAATCTGTAAAATCTTCTAATGCCTCTGGTGTCAGGTACTCGGTATAGGGATCATCCAGCGTTTTAAGCATCCCGTCTATGGCGCCGTTTACCAGTTCATCCAGTTCCGGTTTATCAACATGATTATGTAATGTGTAATCGAGGATTTCTTCTATGGTGGTAACACCATCAATATAATCCTCATAAGCTGCTGCCGGCTGGACACAAAAGAGTGTCATCAGCAGTACCAGAACCAGTGAAAACCTCTTAAACAAAAAAATCACCTCATATAATTATTTTTAGCCAGTAATTCTATAATCTTGATACAATTTCCTGCAGCAGGTATTAGGAAGTTAAGCGGTGAAAATAATAAAAAAGACTAATCGAGGAAGGTGCTGGAATTGTCTAAAGATACTTTAATTGTAGTAGACGGCAACAGTTTAGCTTACAGGGCATTTCATGCCATACCCCTTTTAACCACTACCAAAGGTCTTATTACCAATGCAGCTTACGGTTTTACCAATATGCTGTATAAAATATTAAAGGAAGAAAAGCCGGGCCTGGCAGCAGTGGCCTTTGACAAAGGTAAAATTACCTTTCGCAATGAACAGTACAGCGATTACAAAGCCAACCGTAAAGCCACCCCGGATGAACTGCGGCCGCAGTTTCCAATTATAAAAGATATTTTGGATGCAATGAATATCAAGGTATTTGAAATGGAAGGCTATGAAGCCGATGACCTGATAGGTACCATTGTATCTAAAGCTGAAGAAGTGGGCCTGGCCACCTTAATTGTGACCGGTGACCGGGATGCCCTGCAGCTGGTTTCCCCACGCACCAGGGTACTGCTTACCCGTAAGGGAATTACTACCCTGGAAGTATTTGATGAAGGTAAAGTTTGGGAACGGTTTGGAGTGTACCCAAACCAGTTTATAGATTTTCGCGCCCTTACCGGGGACAGTTCTGACAATATCCCCGGTGTACCGGGCATTGGGGAAAAAACAGCAGCAAAACTGCTGCAGAAATATCCCACCCTGGACGAAATTTATAATAACCTGGATGAACTCCCCAAACGGCAGCGGGAAAAACTGCATGAACACCGTGAACAGGCACTGCTGTCTAAAAAACTGGTTACCATTGAAAAAAATGTTCCCATTAAAGTAGACCTGGCTGAATGTGCCTATGGGGCACCAGATTATAAACGCCTGCTGGAGTTATTTACTGAGCTGGAGTTTAAGTCCCTGGTTAAATCCATAATTGGCAAAGACACAGATAAAAAAAGCAGAAAAAAAGAAGAAAAAAATGACCAGGAGGCAGTAGAGACTTTTAAAGTAGGATATATTAAACTCACCAAGCCAGACCAGCTGGACGAATTATTAAATGATGTGACCAGGGCAGAAAAAGCAGCTGTATCGGTAAACGGCACGGTGGAAGCCGGCTTGTGCGCCGCAGCATTGGCTACCGAAAACCAGGTATATTACCTGCCCCTGGAAAATAAACCTGAACACCTGCAGGTGTTAAAAAAAATTTGTGAAGATGAGAAGGTAAGTAAATACTGTCATGACGGTAAAGGCATCATTTGGCTTCTACATCACCACGGCATTAAACTGGTTAATCTTGGTTTTGACACCATGGTGGCTTCATACTTATTAAACCCGGCCTCTCCAAACCTTGACTTAGAAGATATTGCCCTGCAGAACCTGGGCATTGTACTGCCCACAGGAGGAGAAGTGCCGCTTCCGGCTCAAGCTGAAGCTGTTAAAAAACTTGTTCCTATTCTGCACGAAAAATTAAAGCAGCAGGACGAAGAGCGCTTGTTTTACGAGGTAGAACTTCCCCTGGTTCCGGTGCTGGCCAAAATGGAAATTAACGGCATAAAAGCGGACCGGCAGGAGCTGGAAAAAATGTCCGAGGAGTTAGGCCGCCGGATTGATGAACTGACCAGGGAAATCTATGAACTGGCGGGAGAAGAGTTTAATATTAACTCCCCCAAGCAGCTGGGAAAAATACTTTTTGAAAAGCTCGGCCTGCCGGTAATAAAAAAGACCAAGACCGGCTATTCAACTGATGCTTCGGTGCTGGAACAGCTGGCAGAAAAACATGATATAGTGCAAAAAATACTGCAGCACAGGCAGCTGGTAAAACTCAAATCTACATACGCAGATGGCTTAGCCGGGTTGATTGATAAAAATACAGGGCGCATTCATACCACTCTGCACCAGACTGTAACTGCCACCGGCAGACTTTCCAGCTCAGACCCTAACCTGCAGAACATACCCATTCGCCTGGATCTGGGACGGCGGATAAGAAAGGTTTTTGTGCCCAGGCACCAGGACAATGTAATTCTTGCGGCAGATTACTCACAAATTGAACTGCGCATCCTGGCTCATATGTCCGGTGACGCCAGCTTTTTAGAAGCATTTAACACCGGCCAAGATATTCATACCCGTACCGCCAGCGAAGTATTTGATGTGCCGGTGGAGAAAGTAACCAGGGAAATGCGCAGTAAAGCCAAGGCAGTAAACTTCGGCATAGTCTACGGCATCAGTGACTACGGCCTGGCCCGGGATATAAAAGTGAGCCGTGCTGAAGCCCGCCGCTACATTGACAATTATTTTTCCCGCTGCCCGGGAGTAAAAAATTATATTGATCGGACAGTTAAAGAAGCAAAGGAAAAAGGTTATGTTACTACATTATTAAACCGCCGGCGGTACCTGCCTGATCTTTTCAGCCCCAACCGCATGGCCCGCAATTTTGGTGAGCGGGCAGCAATGAATACACCCATTCAGGGCTCTGCTGCAGACATTATTAAACTGGCCATGATCCGCATTGACCGGGAACTGGAAAAAAGAAATTTAAAAACTAAGATGGTGCTGCAGGTACACGACGAACTAATTTTTGATGTTCCTAAAAACGAACTGCCGGAAGTAATAGATCTAGTAAAAGAGTGCATGGAAAATGCAGTGGTCCTGGATGTGCCCCTGGAAGTAGATATAAAAGTGGGCCCCAGCTGGTACGAGGTAAAACCGGTAGAATAAAATAATAATTACAAAAGGAGCTCTGCCATGCCTGAACTACCGGAAGTAGAAACTGTTAAGCGTTCACTAGAAAGGTTGATAACCGGTTCAGCCATTACAGATGTTAATGTTTTATTTCCGAAGGTAGTAAAAAGCCACACCCCCGGGGATTTTAAAGCATCTCTTGCGGGCTGTAAAATAAAAAGTTTAGCCCGGCGGGGCAAGTACCTGCTGGTGCATTTATCCGGGGATAAAACTTTAGTAATTCACCTGCGCATGACCGGCCGGCTGGTATATCTTGAAGAAAAAGATGATCTGCCCAGGTATGCGCATGTAATATTTTACCTGGAAGGTGGTAAAAGGCTGGTCTTTGCCGACATGAGAAAATTCGGGCATATCAACCTTATCCCCACAGCACAATTAAAAAATATGCCGGAGTTAAAAAAGCTGGGACCGGAGCCGCTGGGTAAAGAGTTTACCGTGCAGTACCTGCAGCAGGAACTGAGAAAAAGGCGGACAAAAATAAAGGCCCTGCTTTTAGACCAGACTTTTGTGGCCGGGCTGGGCAATATCTACGCTGATGAAGCCCTGCACCTGGCAAAGATACACCCCGAGCGCACCGCCCAGGGCCTGACAGGTAGTGAAGCAGCCGGCCTGCACCATGCCATAATAAAGGTGCTTGAACAGGGAATTAAAAACCGGGGCACCTCTTTTAGTGACTATGTTGACGGTGAAGGCAACATTGGCACGAACCAGTACCAGCTGAAAGCTTACCAGCGGGAAGGGGAACCCTGCAGCAACTGCGGTACAATAATTGAGCGCAAAAAGGTAGCTGGGCGAAGTTCATTTTTCTGCCCTCAATGTCAAAGTTCCAAGCGTTAAGGTAAAAAGTTTTACATGCACCAAAAAATTTTCCCTCTCATATTATGAAGAAAAGCGGGTGTTGGGAGGGAATTTTTTTGGAGCTGTTTACCATAATTCTATTTGCCCTGGCTTTAAATATGGACGCCCTGGGAACGGGAGTAGCTTACGGCATAAGAAAAATAAAAGTTCCCTTTATCTCTATACTTATTATCAGTTTGATGTCAGTTATATCAATCAGTATTTCCATGGCAGCAGGTCACTTTATGGTAAACTTTCTGCCGGAATCTTTTGCCCACCAGTTGGGCGGTTTTATACTGGTGGGAATAGGTATATGGCTTTTGGTGCAGGCCTGGCAGGAAGCCCGGGGAAAGCCTGCAGCAGAACACGACGACGGTATAGAAAAAACATTAATGTGCATTCGGATAAAGGCAATGGGACTGGTAATTCAAGTTCTTAGAGAACCATCAAGGGCCGACCTGGATAAATCCGGGGTAATCAGTCCCCAGGAAGCTCTGCTTCTGGGAACCGCACTGGCCATGGATGCTTTTGGTGCAGGTTTTGCAGTATCAATGATGGGCTTTAACCCCCTGCTCACTGCTTTAGTGGTGGGACTGGGACATGTTTTGCTTACTTATGCTGGACTAATTCTTGGAAGCGGTTTTTCTGCCAGCAGTATCGGGCAAAAAATGGCTGTTCTGCCCGGTTTTATTCTCATTGTCCTCGGGTTATTCAAACTGGGTTTTGCATAAAATATTTAGTCTTTTAAACCTTAGAGGAAATGAAAAGAAAAAAAAGAATCTTTAGGTGGTAGATTATGAACGTCATTGGACTAACCGGAGGTATAGCAAGCGGAAAAACCACAGCAGCTAACTACCTGGCTCAGCTGGGAGCCAAAGTTATAGATGCAGATGCCATAGCAAGGGAAGTGGTTAAGCCCGGCAGCCCGGCTCTGAAAGAAATAACCGACACTTTCGGGCCGGGTGTCCTGCATGCCGACGGTACATTAAACCGGAAAAAGCTGGGTTCAATAGTTTTTAATAACCCTGAGGCCCTAAAAAAATTAAATGCCATCACCCATCCTAAAATCACAGAAATAATATTAAATTACATTAAGCAGTTTAAAAAAAATGCAGCAGAAACAGATATGCTGGTACTGATGGCACCGCTGCTGATAGAAGCCGGTCTGCATCACCTGGTGGACAAGGTATGGGTTGTGCATATCAACTTGGAAACCCAATTGAGCCGGGTAATGAAAAGGGACAACCTAACCATAAAAGAAGCTCAAAAAAGAATTGACTCCCAGCTGCCGGAGGCAGAGCGGCTGAAATACGCCGATGAAGTTATTGACAACAGCGGAAGCTGGGACAATACACGCAGGCAGTTGGAAAAGCTGTGGTGTAAGTACACAGGCTGTACTAGTAAGATATAGTTATACATATATTTAAATTTAAACTAGAATACATCCCGGGGTGATGTCGTGGCCCGAAGTAATTTATCTCGAAGTATCTTATTTTTACTTTTAATATTTATTTTATTATTTCGAGTTGATGATATTGGCAGAAAGTTTTACCCTTTCCCCTACCGGGAAACTATCACTCATTATGCAGAAGCCAACGGTATTGACCCATTTTTTCTGGCAGCATTAATAAAAACAGAAAGCAGTTTTGATCCCAAGGCCAAGTCACCCGCCGGCGCCATAGGCCTTTTGCAGATTATGCCGGAAACCGGGTACTGGATAGCAGAACAAATGAAAATCCCTGATTTCAACCCCGGTAAGCTGTACCACCCGGAAACCAGCATCAGAATGGGCGCCTGGTACCTGGCAAACTTAAAGCAGGAATTTAAAGGAGACCAGGCACTGGTTTTAGCCGCTTACAACGCCGGCAGGGGCAATGTAAAACGGTGGTTGGAGCACCAGCACTGGACCGGCGAAACAAAAACCATTGATCAAATTCCCTTCCCGGAAACAAGAAATTACATTAGAAAAGTGATGTTCAATTATAAGGTTTATAAATTCCTCTATAACAAAGCGTAAGATTAATTTCTATTAA
>JACDOL010000059.1 GCA_017656165.1 Desulfotomaculum sp. | reverse complement strand
ATGCATGAAGAACCGCTGCACTTGATACCTAGGGAATTAAGGGAAGATTTCATGAAAGAGTACGGCGTATATATTGAAGGAGAATTGTGTCCTTACTGCCGCAAGAGATTGGAAACAGAGTTTAACGGTGACATTATGAAAGTGCCGGTCGAGCGGGTAATTCTTTCTGAGGATAACCGGGTTGGAATAGGTACATTTGCCCCCTCTGATCCCAAAAGCCAGGATATTGCTGAACTTACCGGCAGTATTGACTTCTCGACAATAGCTGAGTACGGATCAGAAAGCGATCCCAGGGCCTATCGTTTTGACGGGGAACTGAACATCAGCAACAGGGGAATTATGGAGTTCCAGGAGATGTTGAAATGCGATGAGAAGTTTCTCTGGAATTTACTATCACTTTCCCAGGAAGGAAACTTCAAGGCCGGCCGTTTTGCTTTAATTTACGCCGATGTGATGGTGGTAGCTCATACCAATGAAAATGAATACAGGGCCTTTATCAGCAACAAGAAAAATGAAGCCCTGCAGTCACGGATGATAGTCTTGAAAGTTCCCTACAACCTTAAGGTGTCAGAAGAAATAAAGATATATGAAAAATTAATTAAACAGAGCGACCTGAAAGACGTGCATATTGCCCCCCATTCACTGCGGGTGGCAGCCATATTTTCAGTACTTTCCAGGCTGAAGGAATCTAAAAAGCAGGGAATGGACATTGTCAAAAAGATGCGGCTGTACGACGGTGAAGACGTGGAAGGGTTTAAACAAAAGGATATTTATGAACTGCAGCAGGAAGCAGATGAAGAAGGTATGTCTGGTGTTGACCCGCGTTATGTAATAAACAGGCTTTCCAGTGCCCTGATACGAACCGGCAGTAAATGTATTAACCCCTTAGACGTACTGCGGGCACTGAAAGATGGCTTGGATCAGCATTCATCCATTACCAGGGAAGAAAAAGAAAAACTTTTAAACTATATATCCATTGCCCGCAGGGAATACGATGAACTGGCCAAAAAAGAGGTTCAAAAAGCATTTGTATATTCCTTTGAAGATAACGCCAGGGTATTATTTGAAAATTACTTGGATAACGTGGAGGCTTACTGCAACGGGGTAAAAATAAAGGATCCCATTACCGATGAAGAAATTGATCCCGACGAAAGGTTGATGCGTTCAATTGAGGAGCAAATTGGCATTTCAGAAAATGCTAAAATTGGTTTCCGGGAGGAAATACTGATTCGTCTATCGGCGTATGCCCGGAAAAATAAACGTTTTAATTATAAATCCCATGAGCAGCTCAGGGAGGCCATTGAGAAAAAACTGTTTGCAGACTTAAAAGACGTGGTTAAGATCACTACTTCCACTAAAACCCCCGATGCAGAGCAGTTAAAGCGGATAAACGAGGTCAGTGCCCGCCTGGTGGAAGAATACGGCTACTGCCCTGTGTGCGCCAATGAGCTTTTAAAATATGTGGGCAGCCTTTTAAACCGGTAGGTGAGGGTGATGGCTGACAAAAATTATATAATTTCCCGGGAAGATTGGTCACTGCACAGAAAGGGTGAACTGGACCAGCAGCGGCACAGGGAAAAGGTACGCGAGGCGATAAAAAAGAACCTGGCTGACATCATAACTGAAGAAAGTATTATCATGTCTGACGGTAAAAAAGTTACCCGGGTTCCCATCCGATCGCTGGAGGAGTATCGTTTTAGGCATAATTACCGGAACCAGAAGCATGTAGGCAGTGGCAAGGGGGGCAGCAAGGTAGGGGATGTGATTGGCAGTGCCCCTTCCGCTGGTGGGCCTGGTAAAGGCAGGGGAGCAGGAAATGAACCCGGTGTGGACTATTATGAAGCCGAGGTCAGCATGGAAGAGCTGTCAGAAATGGTATTTGAAAACCTCAAACTGCCTGACCTAAAGGATAGGCAGAGCAAAAAAATGGCTTCTGAAACTATAGAATTTAGGGATATTAGAAAAAAAAGTCTGCAGGGCAATATTGACCGCAAGCGCACCCTGCTGGAAGTGCTGAAAAGAAATGCCAGGGACGGCAATCCGGGTGTGCACGGCATTAAACCGGAAGATATAAGGTATAAAACATGGGATACCACTTATAAATACGAATCTGCAGCCGTTGTTATAGCAATGCTTGATACATCAGGTTCCATGGGACCTTTTGAAAAATATATAGCCCGCAGCTTTTTCTTCTGGATGGTGCAGTTTTTGCGTTCCAAGTACCAGCAGGTGGATATGGTGTTTCTTGCCCACCATACAGAGGCAAAAGAAGTCAGTGAGGAGGAGTTTTTCACCAAGGGAGAAAGCGGCGGAACCAGGTGTTCCTCAGTATATGAACTGGCTTTAAAGCTGATAGAAAAGCGTTATAATCCCAGCGATTACAACATCTATGCATTTCACTTTACAGACGGTGACAACCTCAGTTCAGACAACGAGCGCTGTGTCAGGCTGGTAAAAAAACTTTTGTCATACTGCAACCTGGTGGGGTACGGGGAGATTGAGGGACCCTACTACTATGCCAGCACCTTGAAAAATGCGTATAAAATAATTGATGACCCCAAGTTTACTGTGGTTTCCATCAGGGACAAAAACGGTGTATACCCGGCTTTAAAGGCCTTTTTTTCCGATAAACGGGAAGATGGTACGGTGGGGTAATGAAGCCGCTTGACAACTATGTGGAGGAATAAAGATGAATAGTGAATTAAAACAGCTGGAAAAATCCATAGAAAAGATTGTTGATATTGCCAGGGGGTTCGGCCTGGATTTTTATCCCATGCGTTTTGAAATCTGCCCGGCTGAAATTATATACACCTTTGGCGCATACGGCATGCCGGCCCGGTTTACCCACTGGAGTTTCGGCAAGGCTTATCACAAACTTAAAATGCAGTATGATTTTAATTTGAGCAGGATTTATGAGATGGTAATTAACTCCAATCCCTGTTATGCATTTCTGCTGGAAGGCAACTCACTGGTGCAGAACAAACTGGTGATAGCTCATGTAATAGCCCACTGTGATTTTTTCAAAAACAATGCCTGGTTCAGAAACACAAACCGGAACATGCTGGAATCAATGTCTATAGCTGCCCAGAGATTCCGCAGTTATGAACTCCGATACGGCAGGGAAAAAGTTGAGCATTTTTTAGATGCTGCCTTAGCACTTATGCAGCATATCAATCCCCATTACACTGTTAAAGGATCAGGGCCGCAGGTGAAAAACTGCTGTCATAAGCCTGAAACCCCGTATGATGACCTGTGGGAGATGGATAAAAAGAAAGGATGCTCATGCGGCATCGGGTGTCACAGTAAAATAAACCGCTTTCCCGGAAAACCGGAACGGGACCTAATGCTTTTCTTAATGCAGCATGCCAGGGAACTGGAAGAATGGCAGAGAGATATTATATCGGTTTTAAGGGATGAAATGCTGTATTTTTGGCCGCAGATGCAGACCAAAATTATGAATGAGGGCTGGGCCAGCTACTGGCATGTAAGAATTATGCGGGAATTGGACCTGGATGAATCAGAAACAGTGGAATTTGCTAAAATGCATGGGGGAGTGATTCAACCGTCTTCCAAAAGTATTAACCCATATTACCTGGGCTTAAAGATATTTGAAGATATTGAAAAACGCTGGGATAAACCCACCAGGGAAGAAAAGGAAAAATATGACCGCAGGGGCGGTGAGGGCAGGGAAAAAATATTTGAAGTGCGCAGTAACGATAATGATGTCAGCTTTATTAGAAACTACCTCACCAAAGAACTGGCGGAAAAATTGGATTTATACCTGTTTAGGAAGGTGGGTAATGATTATAAAATTACGGACACGGATTATATAAAGGTAAAAGAAGGGTTGATAAAAAACCTTACCAACTGCGGCGTACCTTATATAGTGGTAGAAGACGGGGATTATAAGAAACGAGGCGAGCTGTACTTGAAGCACCGCTATGAAGGACTGGAACTGGATGTGGTACACCTGGAAAAAACCCTGCCCCATGTCTACCTAATCTGGGGACGTCCGGTGCACCTGGAAACTAAGATGGATGAAAAACCGGTGCTGTTCAGCTATGATGGGGAAAGCATATTAAAGAAATTTCTTTAAACTCCTGCAGTAAAGCAGGGGTATTTTATTGCAGTTTTCAGCAAACTTATATAATTATTACATGTTTAAACTGCTTATCTTGTTGAGAAGTGCGGGTTATTGTTATAATATACTCACCGTATCCTGCTTAAGGGATTGAAATGATTAAAAATGAAAGATTTTTGATCTTACCTATAAGGGAATAAAAAATAAGTCAACCGATACAAAAATTGGTTGACTTATTTTTTAATAACTGCTAATATTGTTTTAGATTATAAATGAAAGATGGTGATTGTAATACCGGTTATACATATTAAACTTAGATTGAAAACACCGCTGACACTGCCTGTACAATATAATCATCTTCTGCAATCCTTTGTGTACGGTATTTTTCCACAGCAAGAAGCTGCATTTTTACATGATATTGGTTTTCAACATCAAAAACGGGTCTATAAGCTGTTCACTTTTTCCCAACTTCAAGGACGCTCCCATTATGATAAAAAAAATAAGACTATTACATTTAATGATAAAATTGTTCTTTCTATTAGTTCTATTTTACCAAATTTAATTGAAAAAACGGCAAATAATTTATTATTATCAAAAAATTTGCAAATTCATGGCAAAGAGGTAGAAGTTAAAGAAGTGGAATTTAAAGATTTTACTATCCCGGAGAAGGGGATCATACATGTTAAAGCGGTTTCTCCTATTACGGTGTACTCCACTTTTGAAAAGCGAGATGGAAGTAAGATTACTCATTATTTTAAACCGGGGGGAAAGGGAGTTTTTGAACATCTAATTGAAGAGAATTTTGTAAGGAAATATGAAGTTTTTACAGGAGAGAAACTGCCTAAGCAAGCTCTTATTGGCATAAAACCTCTGCGTGTAACTGACCGGGATAAGGTGGTTACAAAATATAAAGGCACCTGGATTACCGGCTGGCTCGGTGAATATGAACTTTCTGGTCAGCCGGAACATTTGCGGTTTTTACTCAGTGTGGGTCTAGGTGCTAAAAATTCTATAGGTATGGGGTTGTGTTTGCCTATGGATATCTTACCTAAGAGGGATTAATTACGAAGGGGGTGAAAGGATGTTACTTAAACAAATTATTCAAATTGGCAGGTCTATAGTATCCAGCCCGATGTCTTTAGAGGAAAGAATTCAATTGCTCACAGATGTAAGTAATGAACAGGCAAAAAATTTCTATAACCATATCTTCATGGTGGAAACGGATGAGAAAAAAGGTACAGCCTTACATTTTTTTAGTTTGCAAAGCGGCGATGGTAAAGTTGATTTAACAAAAGCAACTGCTCTTCCCATTACTTTACCAGCTGGTGGTAATCCTTTGCATGCCCAAGGTATTTATCCTATTCCGTGCTATCCTTTATACGAGCGCCATATTAATGAATTTAACGACTTACAGAAAACAGAGAAAATGGTATATGATCGATTGATGAGAACCATTCCCTTTTATCATCTTCCCGAAGACCAGCTGAAAGAAAAAGCAGCCAACATTGCCAAGGTATTAAACGCGGAAGGAACTGCTTATGTCACAGATGAGAAACAATTAGGGGTGCTAATGATAATAGATCACTCACTTAATTTATTCTGTGATAAGCCAAATGACAATTGTTTAGAAATACGGCAAAGTCTATTGACTCACCAACCTATATATATTCAAACAAATAAAATAGTTACAAATATTATTGAAGGGCGTTTCCAGGAAGCTAAGGAATTGGGAGAAGAGGCAGACGCTGTATCAACCATATCCAATCAGCAGTCAGCAGAAGTGGTTTCGGCCTACAATAAAGGGTGGCTGTTTTTGTCCCCTACCTGGGAGATGCCTAAATCCATTTACTGGGAAAAAAATGAATGGACAAAGGGGATTAAGTTAAACCGGGAGGAATATGAAGCCTTCTTTTACGGGACTCAATTTTTGAAAAAGGTGCAAACCCCACTTCATGCAGGTTTATTGAAAGAAATGTTTGCTCCCATATCCAATGCAGAAGCAAAAAAGTATATGAATGCCACCAGTTTTGAACCCATTTATGCCATTCCCTTTATTCTGCCAATAATAAATGATTACCGTCAAGAAACATATCGTCATTTCCGGGTATTGTCCCAAAAATATGACGATGAAAATATTTCTCACAGTGATTTGCAGTTAAAAATTATAGGTGGTTTAGAAAAAAGAATTGTGTCTAATCCCGGGGATGAATACCGTTTAACAATTTTATATTATTCAGGAGAACTGGCGCGAGGTAATATTCACGTTAGGGCGATTATAGAAGATGTTGTTCCAAGTGTAGCCATGAATGTGCAAAAAATCATTCGAAAACTAAATGGGCGTGAATTAGCTTTAATTGCAGATGCATTCTCCGTTTCCAATACAAACTCTCTCTCGTTTAAGTTAAATTATTTACCTTCATTACTGTCCAATGCGTACGGGCCTGGATATTTATGGATCAGCCTGCAAGCTGTTTTACATCGAGAACCGATACAGCTGGACCGGGTGACCAAACAAACAGCAAGAAGGCTGAATGAACTGGCAAATAAAGAAGATCATTGGAACCTGGTAAATGAGCTGTTATTTTATCATGCGTTTCGCTACTTTTATAAAAGTTATTGCGAAACAATTCTTCAACAAAAGGAGGGAAGCTTAGCCATGACCGAGTGGAAAGGGTTGTTAGAACGCTATATCAATGAGCAGTTAACAGATGCAGATCTTGATACAACTGAAAAAGTAGGATTTTTATCAGGATGTTTATTAAGTCAATTTGAACGGTCCTACTATGCTAGAACAAAAAAAGAATTTGTTAAAACAAGGGTCATGCGCTTTGGAAGTAAACTCACTCCAGAAATGATATGGAAAAATGGGTTATTAAGAGCGATGGAATTAAAACAACAATGGGATTTAGGAATAAAAGACAATTTCCAAAAAGCATTAGCACTGGTTTTAATGGCAGTTAATGACCTGGAGCAAAAACATTTGTTAAAAAAAGAAAAAGATAAATTTATGACCATGTTTTGGTCAGGTTATTTAATGATGCCCAGTTTAAAGAAAGGAGATGAACAAGATGACAATTTATAATGGAGAATTACTATTTATAAAATCGGTAAAGGATGGTATTCCCAATCGTGATCCCTTGAATGACAGCGATGCCCGCAGGTTATTTCCCGAAGAAGATGGGCGCATATCACTATCAGATGTAAGCATAAAACGTGATGTGCGGGATTTTGTGATTTCTTTATATCCCGATGGGGGAGAAGACCAGCGTAATTATGTGTTTGTGCAGGCCATTGAGAATGATAAAGGTAAATTGTTGGGAAGAAAATCTTTAGCAGAATTGATTGCTGAAAAAGTAGGGAAAAAGAAAGAAGCAAAAAATAACATGAAAGATGTGCTGCTCGATCATGCCTTTGATGTTCGAACCTTCGGCATTGTCTATTCTGAAAAGCCTAAATTTAATCTTACAGGGCCGGTACAATTTGCCTGGGCACATTCCTTGCACCCTGTAGATACCCAGTATGTACAAGGGACAGTGACCATGCCCAGTAAAGATGTTTCAGATAGTGGAGACGGAAAATCACAGGGCACTATTTGGACATCCTATACATTACCCTTTGCAGTTTTTGCAATGACAGGCATCATTAATGCCACCAGTGCTAAGCATACCAGAATGACAGTAGAGGACCAAGAATTGTTACTGCGAGGTTTATGGCAGGGGACGCAAAACCGTCATGCCCGTGGAAGGGGGCGGCAGGAACCCTTATTTTTACTGCATGTTGAATATCACGATCCATTTTTTAGAATAGGATTTTTAGAAGAAATGGTAAAACTTTTACCAGAAGCCAAAGTATGGCGTCAAAGTGATCAAATACCATCAAAAATTAGTGATATTACTTTAGATGTCACAGAACTAGCTAATACACTAAACAAATATAAAGACAAAATTAGACGCTGCCGTATTTGGAAACACCCGCTATTAGCTACAAAAGGAGATGTTGATCAATACTTGGAAGAGAACTCCTGGTAAAAGGAGGCTGCCATTAATGAAAGTCGTCGCATTTGATGTTAAAAGTTCCATTGCACATTTTCGCAGGCCTGATACGACAGCAACACAATTAACTTACCCTTTTATGCCTCCCACTGCTGCCAAGGGATTAGTAGGAGCAATTTTAGGAATACAAGACTTTGTTACTCAAGATCAGGTTGGCATTCAGCTCCTTTCTCCCGTTAAAGTGGTAAGCCAACAGTTATCTTTATTGGGAAAAGGTGGGGGGACCGTATTTAATCGCCCCACCACCATTCAATTACTCATTGAACCAGCGTATCGTATTTATTATGGGGGAGATGAGTATGTGGACAAGCTGGAGGAGTATTTAAAATCTGACTATGCTGTCTATCCTACGTACCTAGGTTCTTGTTTTGCCCTGACAAAACCGACTTATGTCAATACGTGGGATGTAAGTAATGCATCTTCACAAAAAAAATTAACAACCCGAACAGTAATACCGGCAGAAATTATAGAAGAAATTGAGTTTAAACCAAACCTCCATTTTCAACGAGCATACGGATTTTTAAAAAACTACTTAGGGAATCGTACATTTGAACAGTCTATTGACTATATTTATGAAGAAAATTTAAATCCTATATCATTTTTGCCAAAACCAGGAGTGAATAACTTAAACATATCGGTTTTAGAAATTAAAGCAGGTGAAGCTGTATGTCTAGTATAATTCCTTTTGAGCAATGTATTGCCAGGCCGTCTACCGAAAGTCAAGTTTTTTTGCTGAAAGACCATTTAATGGGAGTGCGTAATTTGGCGCACTCCTTTTTTCAAAAGCCAAATGACGTAGTAAAGACATTAATTGAATTGGCAGCTGTATCCCACGACATTGGGAAAGCCCATGTGGAATGGCAGAAGTATATCAAAGGGAAAAAGAGAAAAGGGCCTAATCATTCTTCTGTAGGTGCAGTATTTTTTTCTTATCTTGCTTATCATTTTTTAATGATTGAGGAAGAGTGGGAAAATTACCAGTGGCTGTGGTTATCACTAACTAGGGACATTGCTGATCATCATGGCACCTTAAAAAATGCCAATCTTAATGAAAATAATTTAGAGTATGCTGACTTTGAAAAAATGGATATGACAGGAATTGAGAGATTTATAAAAAATCTTTTCCCTTTTTTCAAAGAAAATAATATAGCGATAAATGTTGAAATTTTAAATAACTGGCAGGAAGAAAAACTTTATGATTTGGTTGATGAGGTTGTGGAGAGAAATATTGAAGAAAATATAGATAATAAGATGCCCTACACGGAAATGATGAGTATTTTACAAGAACTGCGTACCCTTACAGCAATACTAATTGCTTCCGATCGTTTTGACATAAAGCCGGTAGAAGACCAACGTATTTTTGAAGATTACAATCAATTAAATATGTATATCAAAGAAATATGTGATAAAGGGAAGAATCACTCGTTGGCTTCTATTCGAGAAGAGGCACAAACTACTATTTTAGACCAATGGCAGCAGCAAAAAGAAGCTCGTTTTTTTACTTTGCAGATGCCTACCGGTTATGGAAAAACTTTAACTGCCATTAAACTAGCCGTTAAAATGTATCAACAGCAATCATTGGCAAAAATCATTTATGTGGCTCCTTATCTATCTATTTTAGAACAAAATGCAAAAGCCATAGAAGAAGCACTAAAAATAACACCCTTGGAACATCATTCAATGGCCATTTTAAATCATAAATTACTTGATGAAGAGGATGATGAATTTTCATCATTAATAACACAATCTTGGGCCCACCCGGTTGTATGTACAAGTTTTGTTCAATTTATAAAAGCTATTTTTCCCAGAAGGGCACAAGAGACGCTGCGCCGCGTTTATTTATCTAAAAGTGTCATTCTCATAGATGAACCGCAAATTATAGATGCACAAGTATGGAATTTATTTTTGATGGGGTTGCAAGCAATTGCTGAACAGTATGACTGCCGGGTTATCTTTATTTCTGCAACCATGCCTCCATTTGAATACGGTTTAACTGAGAAACCGAAGAATTTGTATTTCAAATCAAATATAGAAAATAACCGCTATGTACTCCGTCAAGTTGGGCAAATAAATGAAAAGACTTGTGCAGATATGCTGGCATATCAGCCAGCTTCCAGCAGTGCTGTAATATTAAATACCATTCAAGATGCAATAAAAGTATATAAAGAACTGCCTTTTTCAGATGATTCAAAAAGATATTTGATTCACGGGCTCATGATTCCTATTCATAAAAAAGCAAAGTTAAATGAGATCTATCATGCTTTGCGTGAACTGAAGGATGGGCACAGCTGCCAAAACATAAAAGTGGTTTCAACACAAATTATTGAAGCTGGGGCCGATTTAAGTTTTCATTATATGTATCGTGCCAGGGCAGTTTTACCTTCTATGCTGCAGGCTGCGGGAAGAATAAATCGTCACGGGGAATTAGAATTAGGGATTATCGAAACAGGACCTTTTATAAGGGAAGAAACACAAATAGAAAGCAGAAGATTTATTTATGACAGCAGCTTATGCCGAATTACTGATGAGTTATTGATGGAAAAAGATGAATGGAAGGAATACCAGTTAGAGCAGCTGGTTAAGATTTATTACAAAAAAATGTTTCAGGAAAATTCTTATGAAGCAGTTTTACAGGATATTCAATCTGCTTATGCCGGACACTGGCAAGCACTTTCTAAACATGAAGTGTTTAAAAGTGAAGATGCTCGACTGCCCATTTTTATTCCGTGGGATTGGAATTATTACCACAAATATATACCCCGGTCGTTTTTAAATTTGCTGCATGAATTTGCTGTTAGACATCCTACTCAATTATATGACTTATTTAGGAATCCAAATCGAAAAAAATGGTCTTATCAAAAACAAAAAGCATTCTCTACATTATTTAATCAATTTGTACTGAAAGTTCCGGTGAAAAAAGCGTTGAAAATGGTGAGTAAAGACGACTTTTTACTGTACAAAATTCCCATGCTGCCAGATGATCATGCTTATAATATGCAAGATGGTTTAATCTTAGGCGTTGATGATATTGATGATTCTATTATTTAGCATTTAGGGGGAGATGAAGTGGATCATTATCTGCCGCCTGTAACAGGGACGGATATATGGTATTACTTTATTTGCAAACGAGAGCTGTGGTTAATGCTGCATGAAATTGCTCCGAATGAAGAAGATGAAAATGTGGAAATTGGACGATTTTTACAAGATTATTATGGAACAAGAGGAAAAGAAGAAGTAGATATTGGGGCAGGAAAAATTGACCGCCTAAAAAAAGTAAAAGGGGAGGTTATTGTACAGGAGATTAAAAAAAGTTCTAAGTTTAAAGAAAGTAGTAGGTTCCAATTATTATTTTACTTATATCAATTTGAAAAAATGGGGGTACAGGCAGTTGGGGAATTAACTTTTGCAGAGGAACGGAGAAAGGAAAGAGTTGAATTAACAGAAGAGAACAGGCAGAAATTAATGAAGGCAGTGGAACATATTAGAAAAATTGCTAAGCAACCAGTACCGCCACCTCCTAAAAAAATCAAATTTTGTCGGCAATGTGCATACCGGGAATATTGTTGGGCAGGTGAATAGAAGTGAAAAAATCCATATATATAACTCAAAATGGACAGCTGAAAAGAAGAGATAACACCTTATTATTTCTGGACGAAGAAGGAAAACGTAATTTTATACCGGTTGAAGATACAAACGATATTTTTGTATTTTCAGAGATGGAGATAAATACAAAACTTCTAGACTTTTTGAGTCAAAAAAATATATGTGTGCATTTTTTTAATTACTATGGTTATTATTCAGGAACGTATTATCCGCGAGAACATCTGAATTCAGGACATGTTATTTTAAAACAGGCTGAACACTATATTAACATAGAAAAAAGGCTGGATCTTGCCAGGCGTTTTATTAAAGGATCCATTCAACAAATGAAAAAAGTTGTGTATTATTATCTTAAACGCCGGGATGATGAACTAGCTGTAACAGAATCAGTGGCTAAATATTTAGATAATATTTTAGAAGATTTATCTGATGCAAAGTCTATTGAAGAATTAATGTCTTTTGAAGGTCATGCCAGAGAAAAATATTACAGCTGTTTTGATGAGATTCTTAAAAATAAAGACTTTAAATTTGAAAAACGGTCAAAACGCCCACCGCTTAATCGATTAAATGCGTTAATTAGTTTTGGTAATGCCATGTGTTATACAATTGTTTTAAGCGAATTATATAAAACTTACTTGGATCCTCGCATTGGTTTTTTACATGCAACTAATTTTAGGAGATTCTCTTTAAATCTTGATATATCAGAAATATTTAAACCAATTATGGTTGATAGACTTATTTTCATGATGATTAACAAGAAAATAATAACTATAAAAGATTTTGAACATGAACATGGCGGAGGAATTTTACTCAACAAATCAGGCAAACGTAAGTTTATTGAACAACTGGAAAAAAGAATGCGTACAACTATAAAACATAGACATCTTGGTAAAAATGTATCTTATCGTCGTTTAATACGTCTAGAAGCATATAAATTACAAAAGCATATTTTAGGTGAAAAAGAGTATGAGCCGTATCATGCCTTATGGTGATTAGAGGTGTTTTTATGTTTGTAATATTAGTGTATGATTTTAGAGAGAGACGAGTGGCAAAGGCATTGAAAATATCTAGAAAATATTTAAACTGGGTACAAAATTCAGTATTCGAAGGAGAAATTTCTAAATCTAATTATGTTAAATTGAAAAAAGAGCTCGAACGCGTAATGGACTCAGAGGAAGATTCAGTTATATTTTATACGTTTAGAAGCACAAAATATTCAAAGCGCGAAATTTTAGGTGTAGAAAAAGGAAATGTAGATAATATCATTTAAATTGGGTTGTCGATCCCATGTGAGACATCAAACCCGGGGGATCGACAACAAATAATTTTTGGGAGAAAATTATAGAAAAACGTAAAAAATAAAAGTAATAAGATTATTTTGCAGATTTTAAGCCAAGAAGGTATTATTGACTTTACCTATTGGCAAATGGTACCATAAGGCTAAGTATCAGCGACTTTTGGG